>JBDHSR010000044.1:0-13937 GCA_039808305.1 Gemmobacter sp.
CCGCCCCCTGTGCAGGGCCGCGCCCAGCGGGTATGAGCGGCGGGAGACCGCTGGGAGATTCACGATGATCCGCTGTGCCGCCGCCCCGATCCTGACCGCGCCCCTCCTTCTCGCGCTGGGGGCGCCGCTCGCCGCCGAGCCGCTGACCGGCAAGGAGGCCCGAAAGCTGCTGTTCGCGCCGGACAGGGCCGAGGTGGAGATGCTGCCCGATCACGGCCTGTCCGAGGCGGATGCGAAGGTGCTGGCCATGGTCGGTGGCGACCAGCCCTATTACGGCGCCATCGCCATCTCGCCGGCCGAGGGGATCATGGTCGAGGCGACGGTGGCCGCCGTGAACCATCACTCGACCGAAGCGGCGGAGGCGGCGGCGCTGAAGGGCTGCGACGAGAAGCGCAAGGCGGAGGCGCCCTGCAAGGTGGTGGCGCTGATCCGGCCGAAGGGCTGGGAGCCGCGCGCGCTGACGCTGTCGCGCGACGCCACCGCCGCGTTGCGGAAGGAATACAAGGCACCCGGCGCCATCGCCGTCTCGCCCTCGACCGGGATCTTCTCCATGACGGCGGGCGACGGGGCGGCGGATCTGGCGGTCGCGGAATGCGGCAGGGAGTCCGCCGCTTCCGACTGTATCGCGGTGGTTTCCGACTGAATCGCCGGGGCGTCAAATTGCCCCCTTTGAGATATGGAATTTGACCAATATCAATGCGGCGCCCTAAGGTGCCGCTTAGAACGGTTCCAGCAAAGGCGCCCCGCCAGAAGCCAGGAGACGGAAGATGGACTACGACAAGGCTCTCGATACCGCCCTCGCGCGGCTGCATGACGAAGGCCGCTACCGCACCTTCATCGACATCGAGCGCCGCAAGGGGCATTTCCCGCACGCGGTCTGGCGCCGCCCCGACGGGACCGAGAAGGACATCGTGGTCTGGTGCGGCAACGACTATCTCGGCATGGGCCAGCACCCGGTGGTGCTGGCGGCGATGCACGAGGCGCTGGACGCCACCGGCGCGGGTTCCGGCGGCACGCGCAACATCTCGGGCACCACGGTCTATCACCGCCGGCTGGAGGCCGAGATCGCCGACCTGCACGGCAAGGAGGCGGCGCTGGTCTTCTCCAGCGCCTATATCGCCAATGACGCGACGCTCTCCACCCTGCCGAAGCTGTTTCCCGGCCTCATCATCTATTCCGACGCGCTGAACCACGCCTCGATGATCGAGGGGATCAAGCGCAACGGCGGCGCCCGGCGCATCTTCCGGCACAACGACGTGCAGCACCTGCGCGAGCTGATCGCAGCCGACGATCCCGCGGCGCCGAAACTGATCGCCTTCGAATCGATCTATTCGATGGATGGCGATTTCGGGCCGATCCGCGAGATCTGCGATCTGGCCGAGGAGGTCGGCGCGCTGACCTATCTCGACGAGGTGCACGCGGCCGGCATGTACGGCCCGCGCGGCGCCGGCGTGGCGGAGCGCGACGGGCTGATGCAGCGCGTCGACATCATCAACGCGACGATGGGCAAGGCCTTCGGCGTGTTCGGCGGCTATATCGCGGCCAGCGCGAAGATGGTGGACGCGATCCGCTCCTACGCGCCGGGCTTCATCTTCACCACCTCGCTGCCGCCGGCGGTGGCGGCGGGCGCGGCGGCGGGCATCGCCTTCCTCAAGACGCCGGAGGGGCAGAAGCTGCGCGACGCCCAGCAGCTTCACGCGCGGATCCTCAAGATGCGGCTGAAGGGGCTGGGCCTGCCGATCATCGACCACGGCTCGCATATCGTGCCGGTGCATGTGGGCGACCCGGTGCATTGCAAGATGCTGTCCGACATGCTGCTGGAAGAGTTCGGCATCTATGTCCAGCCGATCAATTTTCCCACCGTGCCGCGCGGCACCGAAAGGCTGCGTTTCACCCCCTCTCCGGTGCATGACACGCAACAGATTGAGGCGCTTGTCCGCGCCATGGACCAACTCTGGGGCCATTGTGCGCTGAATCGTGCCGAAGCCTCGGCCTGACGCGGCGCTGCGGGTGCAAATGACGCTTGCCCTGTGCTAGCGTTGGCCGCAATAGACAGATGCGAGTCGCCGGGACAGCGACTCGCGTGGCAGGCGGGACAAGCAGGACGGGGCAGGGGCGCATGATCTGGCGGAGGAGCCAACCTTCGACGGCGGAGGTCGACAAGCCGAAGGGGTTTGACGATTTCGAGTTGCGGCTGGGCGATCTGATGCGCGGCGAGCGCGCGACGCTCGGCAAGTCGCTGCTCGATGTGCAGCGCGAACTGAAGATCAAGGCCACCTATATCGCCGCCATCGAGAATTGCGACGTCTCCGCCTTCGAGACGCAGGGCTTCGTCGCGGGCTTCGTGCGCTCCTATGCGCGCTATCTCGGCATGGATCCGGACTGGGCCTTCAAGCGCTTCTGCGCCGAGGCGAATTTCGAGGTGGCGCACGGCATGTCCGCCGCCGCCGCGCCGGCCGCGATCACCGCCGCCCGCTCGCGCACCGTCTCGGACGGGCGCGATCCGCTGGCCAATCCCAACGCGCTCTTCGTGCCGCGCAGCGAAAGCTTCCTCAGCCGGATCGAGCCGGGCGCCGTGGGTTCGGTGCTGGTGCTGGCGGCGCTGATCGGCGCGCTGGGCTATGGCGGCTGGTCGGTGTTGCAGGAGGTGCAGCGGGTGCAGCTCGCCCCGGTCGACCAGGCGCCGGTCGTGGTGGCCGAGGTCGATCCGATCGCGCAGCTCGACGGCATCTCCGCCTCGGGCCGCGAGGGCGCCGCCGCCGCGCCGGAGGCGGAGGCCACCGCCTCGGCCGAGGGCGACCTGATGAACCGGCTCTACCGGCCGCAGGCGCTGGATGTGCCGGTGCTGGTGTCGCGCGATGGCCCCATCGCCTCCATCGACCCGCGCCAGACCGGCGCGCTGGCCGGCCTCGGCGCGCCGGTGGGCGCGGCGGTGATGCAGGCCGCCGCGGCCGATCCGGTGCAGGCGGCCGATCCGGCCGCCGATCAGGTGCAGGTGGTGGCCGAGGCCAAGCCGGGGGTCGAGATCCTCGCCGTCCGTCCCTCCTGGGTGCGGGTCTCGGCGGCGGATGGCACGGTGCTGTTCGAGAAGATCCTCGACGCCGGCGAACGCTTCCAGGTGCCGCGGATGGAACAGGCGGCGCTGCTGCGCTCGGGCAATTCGGGTTCGGTCTATTTCCTCGTCAACGGCCAGGCCTACGGCCCCGCCGCGCCCGGCCCGCAGGTGGTGAAGAACATCGCCCTCACCGAAGAGGCGCTGACCCAGAAATACGCCGTCGCCGCGCTGGAGGACGACGCCGATCTGGCGAAGATCGTCAACGTGGCCGAAGCGCTGCCGCAGGCGGAACAGCCCCGGCAGTGATCCGCGCGATGTGATCCGAAACGGCCCCGGCGGCATTGCCCCGGGGCCGTTTCGCTTCTATCTATCGCGGCGAAACCCCCGAAAGGTTCCTGCCATGTCGCACAACCCCGTCCGTCCCTGGCGCAATATCGACCGGCGCAAGTCGCGCCAGATCCGCGTGGGCAATGTGCTGGTGGGAGGCGATGCGCCGATCTCGGTGCAGACCATGACCAACACCATCACCTCGGACGCCAGGGCCACCATCGAACAGGTGAGCCGCGCCGCCGCCGCCGGGGCCGACATCGTGCGCGTCTCCACCCCCGACGTGGAAAGCACCAGGGCGCTGCGCGAGATCGTGGCGGAAAGCCCGGTGCCGATCGTCGCCGACATCCATTTCCACTACAAGCGCGCGATCGAGGCCGCCGAGGCCGGCGCCGCCTGCCTGCGGATCAATCCCGGCAATATCGGCGACGCGGCCCGCGTGCGCGAGGTGGTGAAGGCCGCCAAGGACCACGGCTGTTCGATCCGCATCGGCGTCAATGCCGGCTCGCTGGAGCGGCACCTGCTGGAGAAATACGGCGAGCCCTGCCCGGAGGCGATGGTGGAATCCGGGCTCGACCATATCAAGCTCTTGCAGGACAATGATTTCCACGAATTCAAGATCAGCGTGAAGGCCTCCGACGTGTTTCTGGCCGCGGCGGCCTATCAGGCGCTGTCGGAGGCCACCGACGCGCCGATCCATCTCGGCATCACCGAGGCGGGCGGGCTGGTCTCCGGCACGGTGAAATCGGCCATCGGCCTCGGCAACCTGCTCTGGATGGGGATCGGCGACACGATCCGCGTCTCGCTCTCCGCCGATCCGGTGGAGGAGGTGAAGGTCGGGTTCGAGATCCTGAAATCACTCGGCCTGCGCCATCGCGGCGTCACCATCATCTCCTGCCCGTCCTGCGCCCGGCAGGGCTTCGACGTGATCAAGACCGTCTCGGCGCTGGAGGACCGGCTGGCCCATGTCACCACCTCGATGAGCCTGTCGATCATCGGCTGCGTGGTGAACGGGCCGGGCGAGGCGCTGATGACCGACATCGGCTTCACCGGCGGCGGCGCGGGCAACGGCATGGTCTACATGGCCGGCAAGCAGAGCCACCGCATGTCGAACGAGCAGATGATCGACCATATCGTCGAGCTGGTCGAGGAACGCGCCGCGAGGATCGAGGCGGCGAAGGCGGCGGAATAGCCTATTCCATCCCCGCCATCTCCGCCACCAGATGGTCGATGAAGGCCCGCAGCCGCGCCGTCATCGAATGCGCCGAGGGGTAGACGAAATAGAGCCCCCGGCGCGGGCTGGTCCAGTCCGGCAGCACCGGCACCAGCCGCCCGGCGGCGAAGGCCGGCTGCGCCAGCATCCAGGGCAGCAGCGCCACGCCCGCCCCGGCCTCCGCCGCGTCGCGCACCGCGAGGAAGGAGCCGAGCGCGAGGCCCGGCTGCGGCGGCAGGTTCACCTCCTCGGGCCCGCGCACCAGATGCCAGTGCCCGGTCCAATGCGTCGCCATGGTGACGAGCGGCAGCGCGGCCAGATCGGCCGGCGTCGCCACCCCGCCGATCCCCTCCAGCCCCGGCGCGGCGGCGAGCACCGCATGGCCATGCCCGACCAGCCGCGCGATCTCGCCCGAATCCGCCAGCGGCCCGAAGCGGACCGCGCCGTCGAACCCCTCCTCCAGCAGGTCGGGGGCGCGGTCGAGGAACAGCATCTCCAGCGTGACCTCGGGATGGGCGGCGCGGAAGCCGGCGGCGATCCGGCCCATCAGCACATGGCCCATCACCGGCGGCATGGCGATGCGCAGATGGCCCTTCGGCCGCCCGCCGGCCTCGCCGAGCGCGCGGCGGATGTCGTCGGCCTCGCCCAACAGCCGCTCGGCGCGCGTGAGCAGCACCTCGCCCTCCTGCGTGACGCGGATCTGGCGGGTGGTGCGCTCGATCAACCGCACGCCCAGCAGCGCCTCCAGATCGGCGACGCGCTTCGACAGGGTGGATTTCGGCACCCGCAGGCTGCGCGCGGCGGCGGCGAAAGACCCTTCGCGCAATACGGCGCGAAAGCCGCGCAGGGCGGCGAGATCCAGTTCGTTGTCCATATTCCTGTACGATAATTCCAAAGATGACACGCTTGTCCATCATGGTGGATCCAGCCATCTTCCCTGTCAAGAAACACGCAAGAACTGGATGTCCGAATGACCGACCCGGCGCAGGTGCCCGGCCGGTGGCTCACCGTTTCGGTGCTGCTGCTGGCGGCGATGACCATCATGGCCAATGCCACCATCGCCCCCGCTCTGCCGGGGCTGAAGGCGCATTTCGCCGGGATCGAGGGGATCGACACGCTGGCCGGCCTGATCGTGACGCTGCCCTCGCTGGCGATCCTGCTGACCGCCGGCGTGATCGGCACGCTGGCGGACCGGATCGACCGGCAGAAGCTGCTGGTCGCCTCGGCGCTGGCCTATGCGGCGGGCGGCACCACCGGGCTCTGGGCCGAGGGGCTGCCGATGATCCTGGCCGGGCGGGTGCTGCTCGGCCTCGGCGTGGCGGGGACGATGACGCTCTCGATGGCCTGGGCCGCCGATCTCTGGCAGGGCGCGGCGCGGGCGCGCTATCTCGGCCTCCAGGGCGCGGCGATGTCGGGCGGCGGCATCGTGGTGATGCTGCTCGGCGGGGTGCTCGCCACGCTGCACTGGCGCGGCGCCTTCGCGGTCTACGCGCTGGTGCTGCCGATCGCGACCTTCGCCTTCGTGCAGCTCGCCCCGCATGCCCGCCGGCTGGCCCGGCCGGAGCGCGCGCGGCCCGGCCCCGCCGCCTCCGCGGCCGATGGCTTTCCCTGGCGCGCCTTCGCGGTGGTGGCGCCGCTCGCCTTCCTGTTCATGGCCAGCTTCTACGTCATGCCGACGCGGCTGCCGTTCCGCCTGGCCGAGCTCGGCGTCGGCAACGCGACGCTGACCGGCGCCATCATGGCCAGCGGCACGCTCGCCTCGATGCCCGGCGCGCTGCTTTACGGGCAGGTGCGGCGCTTCCTCACGCCGATGGCGATCTTCGCCTGGTCCTATGTGCTGATGGGGCTGGGGCTCGCCATGATCGGCTGGGCCGGGTCGCTGCCGATGGTGGTGGCGGGCGGCATGGTGGCGGGGCTCGGCATGGGGCCCTCGATGCCGAACTACACGACCTGGTTCATGGGCTTCGTGCCGCCGCATCTGCGCGGCCGCGCCTCGGGCCTGCTGACCACCGCCTTCTTCGCCGGGCAATTCGCCTCGCCGCTGGTCTCGGCGCCGCTGGTCGCGCGCTTCGGATTGCAGGGCGGCTTCGGCGCCATGGGGCTGGGCCTCGCGGCGCTCGGCCTGCTGATCGGCGCCGTCACGCTGCTCCGCCGGGGCGAGCCCCTGCCGGAGCCGCGCGCCTGATCCGGCAGGGGGAAGGGGGGCTGTCTGCCCCCCTCTTGAGCCTGCGGCTCAATTCACCCCCCGAGGATATTTTCAGACAGAAAATGGACGGATGCGCGCCCTTGCCCATTTTCTGTCCCCAAATATCCTCGGGGGGAATCGCCGCAAGGCGATGGGGGGCGGAAAGCCCCCCTGCGACGGTTCTGCCCGGCGCGGCTCAGCCGTCCTTGCGCTGCCCCTCCACGATCTGACGCATCCCATCCAGCGGCACATAGCCGCGCACCATGGCGCGGTCGATCACGAAGCTGGGCGTGCCGTTGATCTGCATCGTGTCGGCCAGCGCGTGATTGGCGGCGATCACCGCCTCCACCTCCGGCGCGTCCATCTTCGCCAGCACCGCCGCCCGGTCGAGGCCGAGCTGGTCGGCCAGGGCGCCGAGATTTTCCACCGTCGCGTCGCCGCGCAGCGCGATCAGCGCGTCATGCGCCTTCTTGTAGGCCTCGTCCCCCGCCACCATCCGGGTGGCGATGGCGAATTTCGACGACAGCAGCGATTCCTCGCCGAGGATGGGGAATTCCTTGATGACGAAGCGGATATTGCCGTCCGACTTCACCAGTTCCTCGACCTCCTCATAGGCCTTGCGGCAATAGCCGCAGCGGTAGTCGAGGAATTCGACCACGGTGATGTCGCCCTCCGGGTTGCCGCCGGTCCAGGACGCGGCGTCCTCGTAGATCGCCGCCCGGTTGGCCTCCAGCATGGCGAGGTCGTCCTCGATGGATTGCCGCTGCTGGCGGTCCTCCAGCGCGCGCACCGCCTCCATGATGACTTCGGGGTTGTCCATCAGGTAGCCGCGCACGGCCTCGCCGAAGGCGGCGCGTTCGGTCTCGCTCATGCTCGCGATGTCGAAGGCGGCCACCGGGGCGGCGGTGAGCATCAGGGCGAGGGCGGCGGGCAGGGTCTTGGTCATGCGTCTCTCCGTAGGGGCGCGGGCCGGCTGCGCGGCCGGTCGGGCGGCTTGACGCGAACGCCCCGCCGGGCCAGTGTCGCCGGCGACTTTACGGGGGCTTCAATGCAGGTTTCAAGACGCGCTCTGGTCGATCCCTTCATCGTGATGGATGTGATGGAGCGGGCGCGCGCCGCCGAGGCGGCCGGGCGGCGCATCATCCATATGGAGGTGGGCCAGCCCGGCACGCCGGCGCCGCAAGGCGCGCTCGCGGCGCTGGAGCGGGCGATGCGGGCGGGGCCCTTGGGCTATACCGTGGCGCTCGGCCTGCCGGAGCTCCGGGCCGGGATCGCGGCGCTTTACCGGCGCTGGTACGGGGTGGATCTGAACCCGGAGCGGGTGGTGGTGACCGCCGGCTCCTCCGCCGCTTTCCTGCTGGCCTTCACCGCGCTTTTCGACGCGGGCGACCGGGTGGGCCTCGGCGAGCCCGGCTATCCGAGCTATCGCCAGATCCTGCGCGCGCTGAGCCTGGAGGCGGTGGGCATCCCGGCCTCGGACGCAAACCGCCTGCAACCCGTGCCGAGCGATCTGGAGGCGCATGATCTGCGCGGGCTGATCGTGGCCAGCCCGGGCAATCCCTCGGGCACCATGCTGTCGCATGACGCGCTTGCGGCGCTGATCGGATATTGCGATCAGAAGGGCATCTCCTTCATCTCGGACGAGATCTATCACGGGCTGCATTACGGCGACCGCGCGGTCAGCGCGCTGGAGATCACCGACCGGGCCTATGTGATCAACAGCTTCTCCAAGTATTTCAGCATGACCGGCTGGCGGATCGGCTGGATGGTGGTGCCGGAGGATCATGTCCGGGTGGTGGAGCGGCTGGCGCAGAACATGTTCATCTGCCCGCCCCATGCCAGCCAGATCGCGGCGCTGGCCGCGCTCGATTGCGTCGATGAGCTGGAGGCTAACCGCGCCGTCTATGCGAAGAACCGCGCGCTGATGCTGGAGGGGCTGCCCAAGGCCGGCTTCACCAGGATCGCGCCGCCGGACGGGGCCTTCTATATCTATGCCGATGTGGGCGATCTCACCGACAATTCGCTGGCCTTCGCGGCGGAACTGCTGGACGAGGCGGGGGTGGCGGTGACGCCGGGCCTCGATTTCGATCCGCGCCGGGGGGCGCGGACCCTGCGCTTCTCCTATGCGCGGGCGACGGCGGATATAGAGGAAGGGCTGGCGCGGCTGGCGGCGCATATGGCGCGGCGCGGCTGAGGGGGGGGGCGGGATGCGGGCACTGGTTCTGGCGCTTCTGATCCTGTGGCAGGCGGTCGCGGGCTGGGCGCAGCAGGCGCCGTCGCAGCAGATGTCGGCGCTGGCGCGGTTCCGCCCCGAGGTCTCTTCCATCGCGCGGCAGGGCGAGGCGGTCACGCTGCGCCTCGGCCTGTCGCAGCCGGTGCCCTGGCGGGTGCGGCTGCTCGACGCGCCGCCGCGCCTGCTGCTCGACTTCCGCGAGGTGGACTGGACCGGGATCGACCGGATGCCGCAGGACGGGGTGGTCTCGTTGCGCGCGGGCGGGTTCCGGCCCGGCTGGTCGCGGCTGGTGGCGGAGCTGCCGGGGCCGATGGTGGTGGAGCGCGCCGGGATGGCGACCGAGGGCGGCGCCCGGGTCGAGGTGGTGCTGCGCCCGGCGACGCAGGCCGAGTTCGCCGAGAAGGCGAGCGCACCCGAGCCGCCCGGCTGGGCGCTGCCGAAACCGGCCGACCTGCCGAAGCCGCAGCCGGCGGGCGAGGGGCCGCTGGTGGTGGTGCTCGATCCCGGCCATGGCGGCATAGACCCCGGCGCCGAAAGCGGCGGCGAGACCGAGGCGAAGCTGATGCTGGGCTTCGCGCGCGAGTTGAAGGAGGTGCTGCTGCGCGACGGCGGCTTCCTCGTGGTGATGACCCGCGAGGAGGATGTCTTCGTGCCGCTGGAAACGCGCATCTCGGTGGCGCGGGCGGCGGGGGCGCATGTGTTCCTGTCGCTCCATGCCGACGCGCTGGCCGAGGGCGAGGCGACGGGGGCCACGGTCTATACGCTGTCCGACGAGGCGTCGGACCAGGCGGCGCGGACGCTGGCCGAGCGGCACGACCGGGCCGACCTGCTGGCCGGGGTGGATCTGACGGAGCAGGACGATCTGGTGGCGGGCGTGCTGATGGACATGGCGCGCACCGAGACGGCGCCGCGCGTCGCGCGCCTCGCCGGCGCGCTGGAGACGGCGATCAAGGCGGCCGGGCTGCGGATGCACCGCCATCCGCACCAGGAGGCGGGATTCTCGGTGCTGAAATCGCCCGACATCCCCTCGGCGCTGATCGAGCTGGGCTTCCTGTCCTCGGCGCGCGACCTGGCGCGGCTGCGCGACCCGGACTGGCGCGCGAAGATGGCCGGCGCGATCGCCGCCGGGCTGAAGGCCTGGGCGGCGCAGGACGCGGCGCTGGCCGGGCTCGGGCGGCAATAGAAGCGGCCCGCATGGGCGGGAAAACGCCCGGCCGGTGCGCGCCGGGTTTTGACCTGAGGCGGCTTTGCGCCTATATGGGGGCCACGCACGGTCGGGGGAAAAAGCTTGCTGAGGTTCGTCGGGTCCTTCTTCGGGGCCATCTTCACATTGGTGACGCTGGGCCTGCTGTTCGCGGCCCTGTCGGTCGGCGCCGTCTTCTGGATGTATTCCCGCGACCTGCCGAGCCATGAGAGCCTGAACCAGTACAAGCCGCCGATCATCAGCCGCATCTATGACGGCGAGGGGCGGATGATCGACGAATTCGCCGAGGAACGGCGGCTTTTCGTGGCGATCGAGGATATTCCCGCCGTGGTGAAGGACGCCTTCATCAGCGCCGAGGACAAGAATTTCTACACCCATCGCGGCTTCGACCTGCTCGGCATGGCTTCGGCGGCGCGCGACGCGCTGCTGGGCAGCCGGCTGCGCGGCGCCTCCACCATCCCGCAGCAGGTGGCGAAGAACTTCCTGCTGTCGGGCGACCGCACGGCGGAGCGCAAGATCAAGGAACTGATCCTGTCGACCCGGCTGGTCGAGGCGCTGCCGAAGGACCGGATTCTGGAACTTTACCTGAACGAGATCTATCTCGGCCAGAACTCCTACGGGGTGGCCGCCGCCGCGCTGACCTATTTCAACAAGTCGCTGAGCGAGCTGACCCCGCACGAGGCGGCGACGCTGGCCGCCATGCCGCGCGAGCCCGCGCGCTCGCATCCGGTGCGCAATCACGACAAGGTGCTGCGCCGCCGCAACGAGGTGCTGCGCGAGATGTGGCAGAACGGCCATCTCGACGAGGCGACCTACAGGGCCGAGATCGAGGCGCCGCTGCTCTCGGTGCAGAACGGCGATTACCCGGCCTTCCGCACCACGCTGCCGCCGCGCGACTATTTCACCGACGAGATCCGCCGCCAGCTCTCCACCAGCTTCGGCGAGAAGGAGTTCTTCTCGGCCGGGCTCGCCATCCGCGCCACGGTGGATCCCGAATTGCAGGATTCGGCGGCCAAGTCGCTGCGCGCCGGGCTCGAACGCTATGACCGCGGCATCGGCGTCTGGCGCGGCACGCAGAAGACGATCCCGGTCGACCGGCTGACCTCCGAGGCGGATTGGCGCGAGGCGCTGTCCGGCGTGGAAGTGTCGCGCGACATCGAGGGCTGGCATCCGGCGGTGGTGCTGTCGCTCGGCGAAAGCTCGGCCCGCATCGGCATCGAGGGCGTGGCCGAGGACGAGGACGGCCATTTCATCCCCGCCGAGGATGTGACCTGGGCGCGCAAGCGGCTGAAGGACGGCGCGCTGGCGAAGAAGGCGCGGGTGCCGGCCGATCTGGTCGATGTCGGCGACGTGGTGCTGGTGCGCGCCGTCACCTCGGACGAGGACGGCAGTTTCAAGCGCTGGTCGCTGCGCCAGGTGCCGGAGGTGCAGGGCGCCTTCGTGGCGATGGACGTGAATTCGGGCCGCGTCCTCGCCATGCAGGGCGGCTTCTCCTACCAGGATTCGGTGTTCAACCGCGCCACCCAGGCCACCCGCCAGCCGGGGTCGAGCTTCAAGCCCTTCGTCTATGCCGCCGCCCTCGATTCCGGGTTCACCCCCGCGACCATCGTGGTCGACGCGCCGATCGAGCTCGACACGCCGCAGGGCCTGTGGCGGCCGAAGAACGCCTCGAACAAGTTCTACGGCCCCACGCCGCTGCGCACCGGGATCGAGCAGTCGCGCAACCTGATGACGGTGCGGATCGCGCAGGAGATCGGCATGGAGACGGTGGCGGGCTATGCCGAGCGTTTCGGCGTCTACGACCGGATGCAGGCCTTCCTGTCGAACTCGCTGGGCAGCCAGGAGACCACGCTCTACCGCATGGTGGCGGCCTATGCGATGTTCGCCAATGGCGGCGAGCGGGTGGAGCCCACGCTGGTCGACCGGGTGCAGGACCGCTACGGCAAGTCGGTCTACCGCCACGACCCGCGCGTCTGCGAGGATTGCGCCGCCCCCGTGCTGCCCGCCGGCGAGGCGCCGCATCTCGCCTCGACCCGCGAGCGGGTGATGGATCCGATCACCGCCTATCAGCTCACCTCGATGATGGAGGGCGTGGTGAAGCGCGGCACGGCGCGCGGCATCAACCTGCCGGTGCCGGTGGCGGGCAAGACCGGCACGACGAACGACGCCAAGGACGTGTGGTTCATCGGCTATACCTCGAACATCGCGGCGGGCTGCTATATCGGCTACGACAATCCGCGCACGTTGGGCGGCAAGGCCTCGGGCGGCGGGCTCTGCGGGCCGGTCTTCGAAAGCTTCATGCGCGCGGCGGTGAAGAAATACGGCGGCAGCGCCTTCAAGGTGCCGCCGGGCGGCTATTTCCTGAAGATCGACCGTTTCTCCGGCGCGCGGCTGCCCGACGACGCGCAGGGCGACAACGTGGTCGCGGAATATTTCCGCGAGGGCGAGGAGCCGGTCTTCGGCCTCGGCGCCATGGTCGATGGCGGTTTCGCCATGGGCGCCAACCTGCCGCTCTTCGCGGTGGGCGAGGTCGATGGCGGCGCGGCGGTCACCACCGCCACCGGCAAGAAGAAGGTCATCCCCAAGAAGGCCGATTTCGGCACGCTGAGCTCCGGCGGGCTTTATTGAGAGTTCCACCGCCGGCGCTTGCCCGGCGGCCTTCCAGCGGGTAGAACCCGCGCCGACCCCTGTTGCCCACGGAAAGATCCGAACGATGCGCGCCGAGACCCAGAACCAGGCCGAAGCCATCCGCAAGTCGCTGACGCTGCTGGCGCAGCGCATGGATTACGAGACGGCGCCGCACCGGCTCGAGGAATTCAACGCCATGATCGAGGATCCGAACCTCTGGAACGATCCGGCCAAGGCGCAGAAACTGATGCGCGAGCGGCAGATGCTGATGGATGCGGTCGGCACCTACCGGCTGATCGACAGCGGGCTCAATGACAATCTCGAACTGATCGAGCTGGGCGAGGCCGAGGGCGACGCCGAGATCGTGACCGAGGCCGAGGCCGCCATCAAGGCGCTGGTCGAGACCGCCCGCGAGAAGGAGCTGGAGGCGCTGCTCGACGGCGAGGCCGACGGCAACGACACCTTCCTCGAGATCAACGCCGGCGCCGGCGGCACCGAAAGCTGCGACTGGGCCTCGATGCTGGCGCGGATGTATACCCGCTGGGCCGAGAAGAAGGGCTACAAGGTCGAGCTCCAGTCGATCTCCGAAGGGGAAGAGGCCGGCATCAAATCGGTCGCCTACAAGATCTCGGGGCCCAACGCCTATGGCTGGCTGAAATCGGAAAGCGGCGTGCATCGCCTGGTGCGCATCTCGCCCTACGACTCGGCGGCGCGGCGGCATACCTCGTTCAGCTCGGTCTGGGTCTATCCGGTGGTCGACGACAATATCGAGATCGAGGTGCTGCCGAACGAGATCCGCATCGACACCTATCGGTCGTCCGGCGCTGGCGGCCAGCACGTCAACACCACCGACTCGGCGGTGCGGATCACCCACCTCGCCACCGGCATCGTGGTGACCAGCTCCGAGAAATCGCAGCACCAGAACCGCGACATCGCCATGAAGGCGCTGAAATCGCGGCTCTACCAGATGGAGCTCGACAAGCGCAACGCCGCGATCAACGCCGCGCATGAGGCGAAGGGCGATGCCGGCTGGGGCAACCAGATCCGCTCCTATGTGCTGCAACCCTACCAGATGGTGAAGGACCTGCGCAC
>JBDHSR010000045.1:0-13778 GCA_039808305.1 Gemmobacter sp.
CATTTTGATCAAACTGCGCCGCAAGCGGCCCCTGCCGGGCCCGGATGGAGAGAAAGATGCAGAACAGCGAAGTGGCGAAGCGGCGCGTGGAGGCGGTGGCGCGGGGCGTGGGGATGCAGACGCAGATCTACGCCGACCGCGCGCTGAATTCCGAGATCTGGGACATCGAGGGCAACCGCTATATCGACTTCGCGGCCGGCATCGCCGTGGTGAATACCGGCCATTGCCACCCGAAGGTCATGGCGGCGGTGGCCGAGCAGATGGGCCGCTTCACCCATACCTGCCATCAGGTGCTGCCCTACGAGAACTACATCCGCCTCGCCGAGCGGCTGAACGCGCTGGCGCCGGGCGATTTCGCCAAGAAGACGATCTTCGTCACCACCGGCGCCGAGGCCGTCGAGAACGCGGTGAAGATCGCCCGCGTCCATACCGGGCGCAACGCGGTCATCGCCTTCGGCGGCGCCTTCCATGGCCGCACCTTCATGGGCATGACGCTGACCGGCAAGGTGGAGCCCTACAAGAAGGGCTTCGGCGCGATGATGCCCGACGTGTTCCACGTCCCCTTCCCGCAGGACGTGCACGGCATCTCGACCGAGGACGCGATGGCGGGGATCACCAAGCTCTTCAAGGCCGATCTCGACCCGGCCCGCGTCGCCGCGATCATCTTCGAGCCGGTGCAGGGCGAAGGCGGCTTCTACCCGGCGCCGGCCGATCTGGTGCGCGCGATCCGCAAGCTCTGCGACGAGCATGGCATCGTGATGATCGCCGATGAGGTGCAGACCGGCTTCGCCCGCACCGGCACCATGTTCGCCATGCAGGGCTATGGGGTGGCGGCGGATCTCACCACCATGGCCAAGGGCCTCGGCGGCGGGCTGCCGATCGCCGCCGTCACCGGCCGGGCCGAGATCATGGACGCGGCCAATCCCGGCGGCCTCGGCGGCACCTATGGCGGCAACCCGCTGGGCATCGCCGCCGCCCATGCGGTGCTCGACGTGATCGAGGAGGAAAGGCTCTGCGACCGCGCCAACGAACTCGGTTCGCGCCTGAAGCAGAAGCTGGAGGCGATCCGCGCGGTGACGCCGGAGATTTCCGACATCCGCGGCCCCGGTTTCATGGTGGCGGTGGAATTCGCCAACCCCGCCAACAAGGCGCCGGATGCCGATTTCACCAACCGCGTGAAGAACGAGGCGCAGAAGCGCGGCCTGATCCTGCTCACCTGCGGCGTCCATGGCAACGTGGTGCGCTTCCTCGCGCCGATCACCATTCCCGACGCCATCTTCGCCGAGGCGATGGGGATTCTGGAAGAGGCGGTCGCGGCGGCCCGCCAGTAACCCTGAACGACGATGAACGGGCGGCCCGGCGGGCCGCCCGTGGCATTGCGCCCCGGCCGAGGGGCGGGGCAGGTTCTCGCCGCCGGTTTCCCCTTGGCCCGGGCGGCGCGCCTCAGCTCCTGACGGCGCGGGCGCCACCGATCAGGATGCAGGCGCCCACCACGCCCGCGACCAGATAGCCGATCCAGCCCCCGAACGACACGCCGAGCAATCCGAAGAGGAAGCTCGCGATCGCCGCGCCGATGATGCCGAGGATGATGTTCACCACCATCCCGGTATCGGATTTCATGAAGCCGGAGGCGATCCAGCCGGCAAGCCCGCCGATGATTATGGCCGCGATCCAGCCAATTCCCGCGTCGTCCATCCCGTATCTCCTGTTCTGACCGCGCCGCCCGAGACGGACGCCGCGAGCGTATAACGCTTTCGACCGGAGTCGGTTCCCGATACGCACGCAAATGTCAGGAGGGAGGCAGGGCCCGGCTCAACCCCGGGCGGCCAGCACGCGGTGCATTTCCCGGCGCAGTTCCTTCAGCTCGAACGGTTTCGAGACGAAGCCGTCCGCCCCGAGCTCCAGCCCCTTCTGCCGCTCCAGCGCCGAGCCGCGCGCGGTCATCAGCAGGATCTTCACCCCGGCCAGCCGGGGATCGCGGCGGACGGAACGGCAGATGTCGTAGCCGGACATCTCGGGCAGCATCACGTCGAGCAGCACGAGGTCGGGCCGGGTGGCGCGGATATGCGGCAGCGCCTCGGCGCCGTTGGCGATCCGGTCGTGCTCATGGCCCTCGCGGCCCAGAAGATATTCCAGCGCCAGCGCGATATTGTCCTCGTCCTCGACGATGAGCACGCGCGGCGGCCGCGCGGCGGCCATCATGGCGCGGCCCCGGCCATGGCGCTTGCCCCGGCGGGGGTGCATCGCCTAAGAAGCGTCGAACCCCAACAGGCGCAGGAGAGCAGCATGACCTTCCCGGAGATTTTCCTGTCGCAGGTGGTCGACCCGTTCCGCATCGGCCTGGTGGTCGCGCTGATCGCCACCATGCTGCGCACCCGCGCGGTGACGGGGCAGCTGGTTCCTCTGGCTCTGGGGGTGGCCTTCATCGCCATCATTATTCCCATGACGCTGACGAGCGGATCTGCGGTGCCGTTCTGGATGCAGGTGGTGACCGGCCTTGTCACGAATGCGCTGCTGCTGGCGGTCGCGCTGGGGCTCTACACGCTGTGGCAGCGGCTGCGGGGCTGAAAGGCGCCCCCGAAAGATCGCCGGCCCGAAAGGCAAAAACGGAAAGTGCCGGGCGGATCGCTCCGCCCGGCACGGGACGCGGATCACTCCGCGAAGATGTCTTTCTTGTGGGTGCCGCCCGGCACGAAGAGCGCGCCGACCACCACCGTCATCAGGGCGACGACGATCGCATACCACAGGCCCGCATAGATGTTGCCGGACTGGGCCGAGATCGCGAAGGCGGTCGCGGGCAGCAGGCCGCCGAACCAGCCGTTGCCGATGTGATAGGGCAGCGACAGGCCGGAATAGCGGATGCGGGTCGGGTAGAGTTCCACCAGCATGGCCGCGATCGGGCCGTAGACCATCGTCACCAGGATGATCAGATAGGTCAGGATCAGGATGATCGTGATCTTCTGGCCGGTGAAGATGTCGAAGAAGTGGTTGGCCTTGGCGACGGTGGTGTTCTCCACGCCCTGCACCGGGTAGCCGGCCGCGGTCAGCGCCGCGTTCAGCTCGCCCTCGAAGCGCTTCTTCTCGTCCGCGGCGTTCTCGGCGGTGCCGTTGTAGCCGAGGATCTCGGTCTCGCCGACCTTGACCGAGGCGATGGTGCCGGCGGCGGCATCGACGGTCTCGGAATTGGCCGAACGCCCCGTCAGCGCCGATTTCACGATGTCGCAGGAGTTGGTGAACTTCGCGGTGCCGACCGGGTTGAACTGGAACGAGCAGTCGGCCGGATCGGCGCTCACGACGATCTGGGTCTCATGCGCGTGGGACAGCATCGGGTTGGCGGTCTTGGTCAGGAAGCCGAAGACCGGGAAGTAGGTGATCACCGCCAGAAGGCAGCCGCCGAGGATGATCGGCTTGCGGCCGATCTTGTCGGACAGCCGGCCGAAGAAGATGAAGCCGTAGGTGCCGAGGATCAGCGACCAGGCGACAAAGACGTTGGCCGAGAAGCTGTCGACCTTGATCACGTTCTGCACGAAGAACAGCGCGTAGAACTGGCCCGAATACCACACCACGGCCTGACCGGCGGTGAGGCCGAGCAGCGCGATCAGCGCGATCTTGCCGTTCCTCCAGTTGCCGAAGGCCTCGCGCAGCGGCGCCTTGGACTGGGCACCCTCTTCCTTCATCTTCTTGAAGGCGGGGGATTCGTTCATTTGCAGACGGATGTAGAGCGAGACCAGCAGCAGCAGGATCGAGCCGAGGAACGGGATCCGCCAGCCCCAGGCCTGGAACGCCGTCCACATCTCGGGCGTGCCGTCGGCAAGGAACTTCGGCTGACCGGCGGCGTCGAGCGCCGGGGTCGGATCATAGGCGCCGTTCACATAGCCCTGCACCAGCAGGATCACGATCAGCGACAGCAGCAGGCCCAGCGTCGCGGTGGTCTGGATGAAGCTGGTGAAGTAGCCGCGCTGGTTCTGCGGCGCGTGCTCGGCCACATAGACCGCGGCGCCGCCGTATTCCCCGCCGAGCGCGAGGCCCTGCAACATCCGCAGCGCGATCAGGATGATGGGCGCCGCGATGCCCCAGCTATAGTAGCTGGGCAGCATGCCGACGATGAAGGTCGACAGGCCCATGATGAGGATGGTCATCAGGAAGGTGTATTTCCGGCCGATCAGGTCGCCCAGCATCCCGAAGACCAGCGCGCCGAACGGACGCACGATGAAGCCGGCCGCGAAGGCCAGCAGCGCGAAGACGTTGCGCGTGGCTTCCGGGAAAGGCGTGAAGAAGTGCGTCCCGATCGTGGCGGCCAGCGAGCCGTAGAGGTAGAAGTCGTACCATTCGAAGATCGTGCCGGCGGAGGAGGCGAGAATGACCTTCCTCTCCTCCCCGGTCATGGGACGCGAGCGGTCGCGCACGTCCGGCGTTGCATAAGCCATCGGTTTCCTCCTTGTTCGCCCACCCTTCGCGATGGGCTTCCCATTCGTTCCCCGCCCCGCCCGCCTGGCGGCAGGCAAGACTCCGTCCATCCCGTGCGAGGCGGCGCTCGCGCGGGTCTTGCCGTGGGTCTGCGCTTGCGCGCCCCCTTCCCTCCGGTCTTTTGCCCCGCGCCCGGGGGGCTTGCCCCCGGATGCGGGTCGGTCAGGCCGATACGCGCCTCACGATGGCGGCGAGCGTGTCGCGGATCCCGGCGATGGCCCCCATCGCGTCGATCCGTTCCAGCACGCCCTTGCCGTCGTAATAGGCGATCAGCGGCGCCGTCTGCGCGTGATAGGCCCGCAGCCTTTCGCGCACGGTTTCGGCATTGTCGTCGGCCCGGCGCTTGAACTCCGAACCGCCGCATTTGTCGCAGATGCCCGCCGCGGCGGGCTTCTTGAACTCGTCGTGATAGCCTTCGCCGCAGGCGCAGGTGTAGCGGCCGGAGACCCGGCCCACCATCGCCTCGTCATCCACTTCCAGGCTGACGGCGGCGGTCACCCGCTGGCCGGCTTCGGCCAGAAGCGCGTCCAGCGCCCCGGCCTGCACATCGGTGCGGGGGAATCCGTCGAGGATGATGCCGCGCGCCACGTCGGGCTGGGCCATGCGGTCCTTCAGGATCGCCAGCACGATCTCGTCGGAGACCAGTTGCCCGGCCTCCATCACCGCCTTCGCCTTGCGGCCCGCCTCGGTGCCCGCGGCGACGGCCGCGCGCAGCAGGTCGCCGGTGGAAAGCTGCACCAGCCCGAAATCCTCTTCCAGCATCCGGGCCTGGGTGCCCTTGCCCGCGCCCGGAGGCCCGAGCAGGATCAGCACCGCCGGCGTGGTCTGCGCGTCCCTCATCCGCTCAGCCCCGGTTCATGCGGTTGGCGATCAGCTCTTCCACCACGCCGGGATCGGCGAGGGTCGAGATGTCGCCCAAGGCGCCGTAGTCGTTCTCGGCGATCTTGCGCAGGATGCGGCGCATGATCTTGCCCGAGCGGGTCTTGGGCAGGCCCGGCGCCCATTGGATCAGGTCGGGCGAGGCGATCGGGCCGATCTCGGTGCGGACCCATTTCACCAGATCCTTGCGCAGATCCTCGGACGGCTCCACCCCGTTCATCAGCGTGACATAGGCGTAGATGCCCTGCCCCTTGATGTCGTGCGGATAGCCCACCACCGCCGCCTCGGCGACCTGCGGATGGGCGACCAGCGCCGATTCCACCTCGGCCGTGCCCATGCGGTGACCCGAGACGTTGATCACGTCGTCCACCCGCCCGGTGATCCAGTAATAGCCGTCGCGGTCGCGGCGGCAGCCGTCGCCGGTGAAGTAATAGCCGCGATACTGGCTGAAATACGCCTCCTGGAAGCGGTCATGGTCGCCCCAGAGCGTGCGCATCTGCCCCGGCCAGCTGTCGGAGACGCAGAGCACGCCCTCGGCCTCGGTCTCGTCCTGCCGCCTGGCGGTGGCGGGATCGAGCACCACCGGCTTCACCCCGAAGAAGGGCAGCGTGGCCGAGCCGGGCTTGGTCGGCATCGCATAGGGCAAGGGGGTGATCATGTGGCCGCCGGTCTCGGTCTGCCAGAAGGTGTCGACGATGGGGCATTTGCCCTTGCCGACATGCTTGTCGTACCAGGCCCAGGCCTCGGGGTTGATCGGCTCGCCCACCGAACCCAGCACGCGCAGCTTCGACAGGTCGTATTTCTCGACCCAGTCCGCCCCCATGCCCATCAGCGAGCGGATGGCGGTCGGCGCGGTGTAGAACTGGGTCACGCCATGCTTCTCGCAGACCTCCCAGAAGCGGCCGGCATCGGGATAGGTCGGCACGCCCTCGAACATCAGGGTGGTGGCGCCATTGGCCAGCGGGCCGTAGATGATGTAGCTGTGCCCGGTGACCCAGCCCACATCGGCGGTGCACCAGAAGATGTCGCCTTCCTGATAGTCGAAGGTGTATTGATGCGTCATCGCGGCATAGGCCAGATAGCCGCCGGTGGTATGCACCACCCCCTTCGGCTTGCCGGTGGAGCCGGAGGTGTAGAGGATGAACAGCGGATCCTCCGCCCCCATCGGGCGCGGCGGGCATTCCGGGCTCACCATGTCCATCAGCGCCAGCACGTCCACGTCGCGGCCCTGGATCCACGAGGTCTGGTCGCCGGTATGCTTCACCACCAGGCAGCGCACCTTGTCGGAGCAATGCAGCAGCGCCGCGTCGGTATTGGATTTCAGCGGGGTGCGCTTGCCGCCGCGCGGCGCGGTGTCGGCGGTGATCACCAGCTTGGCGCCGGAATCGTTGATCCGGTTCGCCAGCGCGTCGGGCGAGAAGCCGGCGAAGACGATGGAATGGATGGCGCCGATCCGGGCGCAGGCCAGCATCGCATAGGCGGCCTCGGGGATCATCGGCAGGTAGATCACCACCCGGTCGCCCCGCATCACGCCCTGGCTGAGCAGGACGTTGGCCATCCGGTTCACCTTCTCGGCCAGCATCTTGTAGGTGATGTGCAGCGCCGGCTGCTTCGGATCGTCCGGTTCCCAGATGATCGCGGTCTGCAGCGCGCGGTCCTTCAGGTGGCGGTCGATGCAGTTCACCGAGGCGTTCAGCACGCCATCCTCGAACCATTTGATCGACACCTTGCCGAAGGTGAAATCGGTGTTCTTCACACGGGTATAGGGCTTGATCCAGTCCAGCCGCTGCCCCTCGCGCCCCCAGAAAGCATCCGGGTCGTCGATCGATTCCGCATACATGGCGCGATATTTCGCGGTATCGGCATGCGCTTTGTCGAACCCGGCGGGCACGTCGCGCATGGTCGGTGCGGACTCGTTCGTCGGCTGGGTCATTGGCTCTCCCCCTTGCATCGTCAACCTTGCGACGCCACCTCGCGGCGCGGCGCATCCTTCCCTGCAAGTATTGTAAACCAAAGCGGTGGATTTGCGTAACCCCTTTTGTTGATTGATTATTTATGTAAATTCATTGACTGCATAAGCGTGCAACCTGTAAACGAATGTCAAGAAATCACAATTTTGACATTAAGTTTCAACACCCTAGGCCCGCATCCCCGCGGCCCATGCCTTTACCACGGCCCGCCACCGCGCCACGCCGCACGAAAACGCCCGCCGCCGGGGCAGGCGACGGGCGAATCAGCCGGGCCATCGGGGAATCAGGCGGTTTCGTCCCGCAGCAGCGCCTCGACCGAGGCCACATCCGGCAGGTAATGCACCACCGGCTCGCGCAACCCCTGCGCGATCAGCACCCGCCGCACCCCGGAGCTGGTGCCGGTGAACCAGAGCCGCCCGCCCCGCCGCGCCACCTTGCGCGCCAGCATGTCGAGCGCGCGGGCGCCGGAGCTGTCGATCAGCGGCACGGCGGCGAAATCCACCACCATGGCGCTCGGCCGGTCGGCGATGCGGTCGAGCACGGTGCCGAGCTGCGCCGCCGCGCCGAAGAAGAAGGCGCCGGTCATCCGGTAGACGATCAGGTCGCCCCGCGCCCCGTCGATCGGGGCCTGATCCAGCGGCTGCACCTCCGCCGTGTCGGACATCCGCTTGACGAAGACGAGGCCGGCCAGCGCGAAGCCCACCACGATGCCCTCGGTCAGGTCGCGGAAGATCACCAGCAGGAAGGTGACCAGCACCACCGCCGCATCGGCGCGCGAGCCGCGCAGCAGCGCCCAGAGCTCGTGCTTCTCGGCCATGTTCCAGGCGACGGTGGCCAGCACCCCCGCCAGCGCCGCCAGCGGGATATAGGCGGCGAGCGGCGCCGCCACCAGCATGAAGACCAGCAGGAACAGCGCGTGCAACATCCCCGAGACCGGCCCATGCGATCCGGCGCGCACATTGGTCGCCGTGCGCGCGATGGTGCCGGTCACGCAGAAGCCGCCGAACAGGCCCGAGCCGATATTGGCGAAGCCCTGCGCCACCAGCTCGGCGTTGGAGCGGTGCTGCCGCCCGGTCATCCCGTCCGCCACCACCGCCGACAGCAGCGACTCGATGGCGCCGAGCAGCGTGAAGCTAAACGCCCAGGGCAAGGCCGCCTGGATCTGCGGCCAGCCCAGCGCCGGCAGCGTGGGCGCGGGCAGCACGCGCGGCAGGTCGCCGAACCGGCTGCCGATGGTCTCCACCGGCAGGCCGAGCGCCGCGGCGACGCTCATCGCGGCCACGGCGATCAGCATGCCCGGCAGTTTCGGCGCGCCCCGCTTCAGCCCCTCGATCAGCGCGACGGTGCCGAGGCTGACCGCCACGGCCGCCGGCGTCACGCTCCCCCGCGCCGCCCAGAGCGCCTCCAGCTTCGCCACCAGCTCGCCCGGCTCCGGCCCGGCAAGGGTCAGGCCGAACAGATCCTTGATCTGGCTGGCGAAGATGATGACCGCGATCCCGGCGGTGAAGCCCACCGTCACCGGATAGGGGATGTAGCGGATATAGGTGCCCAGCCGCAGCATCCCCACCACGACCAGCATCACCCCCGACAGCAGGGTGGCGAGGATCAGCCCCTCCACCCCGGTCGCCGCCGCGCAGGCCGAGACCAGCACGATGAAGGCCCCCGCCGGCCCGCCGATCTGGAAGCGCGATCCCCCCAGCACCGAGACGAGGAAGCCGCCGACGATGGCGGTGAAAAGCCCCCGCTCCGGCCCCACGCCGCTCGCGATGGCGATGGCCATCGACAGCGGCAGGGCGACGATGGCGACGGTCAGCCCCGCCAGCGCGTCGGCGCGCAGATCGGCGGGGCTGTAGCCCTCGCGCAGGACGGTGACCAGCTTGGGCAGGAACAGCGACGGGGCAACCGGGGCGGAATGACTTGTGCCGGACATGACGGGCCTGTAGCGATGACTCGCGTCACCAAACGCCCGCCGTCCCGCCCTGTCAACAGCGATCCGCGAAACATGCCAGACCAGCGCCCCGACCCCGTGCAACCCGCCGACGACGCGGCCCGCGCCCTCGCGCGCGGCCTCTTGGCCGGGGCGACCCACGCCGCCCTCGCCTGGACCGATCCCGCCACCGGCACGCCCGGCATCAGCCGCATCGCCTTCGGCATCGGCCCGGACGGCTGCCCGCTGACGCTGGTCTCGGCGCTGGCCGCCCATCGCGGCGCGCTGGCCGCGCATCCGGCGGCGGCGGTGATGGTGGGCGAGCCGGGCGAAAAGGGCGACCCGCTCACCCATCCGCGCCTGATGCTGCGGGTGACGGCGGAATTCCTCGACCGCGCCGCCCCCGGCCATGACGCGATCCGCGCCCATTGGCTGGAGCGGCACCCGAAGGCGAAGCTCTATGTCGATTTCCCCGATTTCAGCTTCGTCCGCCTCGCCCCGGTCTCGGCGCTGCTGAACGGCGGTTTCGCCCGCGCCTACCACCTCACCCCCGCCGACCTGGCATAGGACGTCCCCGCCCCGACCGGATCGCGCCGAACGGCATGAGAGCCAGGCCACCCGCCGGCCCCCCTGCTTCCCGCCTCTTCCCGAACGGCGGCTCCCCCCGCCGCCCGCCCTCCCCATTTTCTGTCCGAAAATATCCTGGGGGGAGGCGAAGCCGGGGGGCAAAGCCCCCCTCCCCGCCCACCGACCCCGCGCAGGCGCCTATTGCGGCGTATCGCAGCGGATGGTCACCGTCGCCGTCCCCTTCAGCGCGCGCGGCCATTTCAGGTTGATCCGCGCGTCGCCGCTGCCCTGCCTGGTCTCGACATAGGGCATGGTGTGGAAGACGCTGTTATCCGCCTCGCGCAGCGGTCCCTCCGCCACCACCGCGCTCACCGTCAGCGCCTTGCCGCCGAAGGGGAAATAGCCCGAGGCGTCCACCGTCCAGGTCTGCGCCGCGGTGTTCTGGCCGTGGCTCACCGTCACCGGATTGACGCAGCCCTGCCCCACGCCGTGATAGACATTGCCCGCGAAGACCACGTTCTTCGCCCGGTCGTGATCCAGCCCCGCCTGCGTGGTGTCCACCTTCTCCACCCGGTCGATGGTGCCGTTCACCGCGCGGAACACGTTGCCGGTGACCGAGATCCCGTTCAGGAAATGCCCCGGCCCGCGCGGCCGCACCACGATCCAGCGGAACGAGGGCGCCACGTCGATGCACATGAAGGTGTTCGAGGTGACCGACAGCCCGCCGAACGAGAACTCGTTCTCGAAGCCCGGCGCCGGGTCGTGCTCGTTGGTCCATTCGATCCAGCAATTGTCGATATAGTTGTCCGAGACGATGGAGCGGCAATTGGTGTTGGTGAAGACCAGACCCGCCTGGCGCAGCCCGTCGGTCTGGTCGTCGCCCTGGAAGAAATGGTTGCCGATCACCATGTTGCCGCCGCCGCCCAGCACCGCGAAATGCGCGAAGCGCACCACGCGGTTGTCGCGCAGCTTGGCGTCGTTGACATTCACGTTCAGCGCGATGGTGGTGCGGTTCTGCGCCGCCATCGCCTGCTCGTTCGACAGGAACTGGCACTGGTCGACGATCAGCCCGGCGCAACCCGATCCGGTCGAGGTGATGCCGCGATCCTTCGGCCCGGTGAAGACGCAATCGGCGACGCGGAAGGTCAGCCCGCTCTTCGCCAGCATGATGCCGCTCGCCCGGCCCGCGCAGTTGAAGTCTATGTCGGTGATCTCGAACCGCGCCAGATTGTCGAAGCCCGAGAAATCCAGCAGGTATTTGTAGCGCTGGAAGGTGTAGCTCCGTGTCCCGGCGCCGCCCCAGAGCGGCGCGCTCAGCGTGACGGTGCCGGCGCCCACGTTCTTTTCCTTCACATAGACCTCGCGCCCCACCCCGGTGCCGGAGACCCGCGCGCCGACCGGGATATTGGCGACATTCGCCACGTTCGACAGCCGGTCGGCCGTGTTGGGGTTGTAGGTGGCGACCGAGGTGACGCTCTCGGTCTCCCAGGTCGAGGAGGAGGCGGCGCCGATCTGGCCGTTGGTCAGCACCCGGCGGCTGGCGAGGCTGGTCATCCCGGCCAGCGCCGCGACATCGACCGGCGCCGTCAGGTCCACCTTGCGGCCCGACAGGTCGAAGACCACATGGTCGGTGAAGTAGAACAGCGTCTGAAGGCCGCGCCGGAAGCCCTCGACCTCGCCGCCGAAGGCCGCGGCATAGGTGTTCAGGTCGTAATTGCGCGTGCAGGTCAGCCGCGCCCCGGCGGGCATCGACAGCGTGCCCTCGAAGCGCACCGCGTTGTTGAAGGTGAAGTTGGACCCGATCCGGTAGCTGCCCGTCGAGACCAGCACCGTCCTGCCCGCCGCCGCCGCGTCGGCCGCCGCGAAGGCCGCGCTGTCGTCGGTGCTGCCATCGCCCAGCGCGCCATAGTCGCGCACATCCACCACATCGAGCATCTTGCGGTGGAAGATCGCCGTCACATCCTCGATCTGGAGATCGTCGATCCGCACCACGCCGCCGCTCGCCCCGGTCAGGTCCAGCCCGAAATGGCCATAGGCCGGGGTCGTCCCCCACACCATGTCCACCCCCTGCCGGTTGCCCGAGCCGACGATGGCCGAGACCGTCACCACCTGCCCGTAGCCGGTCAGCGCGACCGCGGGCCCGGTCAGCGGCACGCTCGCCGCCGATCCGTTGGCCCGCGCCGCATAGGCCGCGATGCGGACCGAGGGCAGGTTGCCCGCCACCGCCTTCACCCGCGCCGTGATCTTCAGGTAAAGGCCCGGCCGGATCGGGGTTTCGCCCTTGTAGCGCAGCCGCTGCACGGTTTCCGACTTCTGCAATTCCAGACAGCCGGCGAAATCCTGGTCCGAAGGCACCAGCGCCGCGCCCGCATAGCCGGCATAGCTGGCCGAGCCGGGCGTGCCGTCCTCGCGCGACCACTGGTTCAGCCCGGCCGAGAACGGCGGCGGCATCAGCGCCAGCCCGTCGGTAATCGCCATGTTCATCTGTCAGACCCTCGCCTCGTTCACCTGAGGACCGACGAGTAGCAAGGCGCGGTTAACCCGCCGGAACGCCGCCGCGCGCCGCCCCGGGACGCGGCGCAACACCGCCGTCACGAAACCGTCGCGGAACCGTTACGAAAACCGGCTACTCCCCCGGCAAAGCGGCTCCGCCGCAGAACCGGAGTTCCCATGACCAGCTACCGTTTCGATCTGGCCGACAGCTCGCTGACCGAAAGCCTGCGCCGCATCGCGCTGGCCGAGATCGCGCCCGCCCGCCGCCGCCTGTCCGAGGGCGGCACGCTGGATCCCGGCGCGGTGCATGACATCCGCAAGCGGATGAAGAAGCTGCGCGCGTTGCTGCGGCTGCTGCGCTCCGGCCTGCCGCGCGTGCAGCCGGCCGAGAACGCCGTGCTGCGCGAGGCGGCGCGCGGGCTCTCCGCCGCGCGCGACGGGGCGACGCGGCTCGCGAGTTTCGACCGCATCGCCCATGCCGAGGCCTCGCCCGCGCTCGGCGCGCTGCGGGCGCAATTCGTGGCCGAGGCGGCGATGCCCGCCGACCCGCCCGCCGATCTCGGCGGGGTGCTGGAGGGACTGGCGCTGCGGATCGAGGGCTGGCAGGTGAAAGGCGCCGACCGCCATGTGCTGGAGGACGGCCTCGCCCGCACCCGCATCCGGGCGCGCGAGGCGATGCGCGCCGCGCGCGATCAGGCCGGCGCCGAGGCGCTGCACGACTGGCGCAAGCGCGCCAAGGATTTCTGGTATCAGGCGCGGCTCTTCCAGCCGGTCTGGCCCGAGGCGATGAAGCCCATCGTGGCGGAGGCCGACCGGCTGGGCGAGTTGCTGGGCGATCACCACGATTTCGCGGTTCTGGCCGCCCATGTCGCCGCCCTGCCCGAAGACGAGATCCATCCCGAGGCGCGCGCCTTCATCGCCGGCCGCACCGCCGAGGCGATGCTGGCGCTGGAGGCCGAGGCCTTCCCGCTCGGCGCCCGCCTCTTCGCCGGCGACCCCGGGGAGATGGCCGCGCTCTGGGTCAAATGGTGGCGGCTCTGGCGCGCGCAGGTGGCGTGAGGGGCCAAGGTCCGGCACACCGCTCGCATCCGCTTTACGAACAAACCGCCGAGATGGTTGGGCAAAGAACCTTTGCCTCTCTCCAAGGCTCACCGGACGGAAAAGGCGAGGCACCGCCTCGCCCCGCCCGTCGCGTAGCGGTAACACCCCGAAACGGTGACCGCTCACGACCCCGGGAGGCCAGTGCCTGCCCCGGCGGGCGAGAAGCGCCCGCCGATGGCGGGGCGGGCGCTGGCCGGGGACAGGGTCCCCGGCCGGTCTGGCTGAACCGGCCAGTCTGGCGAAGGCAATGGCCTTCGCCAGACTGGCCGGGGCGCGCAGATACGGCCCTCCGCGCCACTGCAAGTTCCTTAGCGGGAATTTGCGAGGGTCCCCGCGCCTCAGCCCGCCAGTTCGCCAGCCAGCGCCCGGTCGAT
>JBDHSR010000046.1:0-13613 GCA_039808305.1 Gemmobacter sp.
TCTTGCGCTTGCCGCGCTTCCCCCTATCCTGCGCGCGCAGGGCAGGGAGAGGCGCATGATCGACGGCATGATCTTCGACAAGGACGGCACCTTGTTCGATTTCCGCAAAAGCTGGGGCGGCTGGGTGCTGCGCCTGCTGGAGGAGGTGACGCCCGATCCGGCGCGGCGCGCGGCGCTGGCCCGCACGCTCGGCTTCGACGCGGCGCGGATGGATTTCGCGCCGGACAGCCTCGTCATCGCCCATACCGCGCCCGAGATCGCCGAAACCATGCTGCCCTTCCTGCCGGACTGGCAGGCGGGGCCGCTGGTCGACCGGATGAACGAACTGGCCGAGGCGGCGCCGACGGTGGAGGCGGTGCCGCTGCGCCCGCTGTTCGAGGCGTTGCGGGCGCGCGGGCTGAAGCTCGGCCTCGCCACCAACGACACCGAGGCGCCGGCGCGGGCGCATCTGGCGGGGGCGGGGGTGCTCGACCTGTTCGATTTCGTCGCGGGCTACGATTCCGGCCATGGCGGCAAGCCGGCGCCGGGGCAGCTTCTGGCCTTCGCGCGGCAGACCGGCCTCGTGCCGGGGCGGGTTGCCATGGTGGGCGACAGCCGGCATGATCTGGAGGCGGGGCGCGCCGCCGGCATGATCTGCGTGGCGGTGCTGACCGGGGTGGCCAAGGCCGGCGAGCTGGCGCCCCATGCCGACATCGTGCTGGACGACATCGGCCATCTGCCCGGCTGGCTGGACACATTCGTGCCGGCCTGAGCCCGCCAAAGCCCAAAAACGACGCGAACATGTCGCAAGGATTGTCTGCGTGACAATCCGCTTTCCGCCATCCTGCGGCTGACAGCCCCTCGGATGGAGGACGGAATGGACGACGATCACGGCCGGAAGCGGAGCCGCGCGGGCGGCAGGGCGGGCAACAAGGCGCGGGCCGGATCGGCGGTCATCGAGCAGATGCCTTGGCGCATCCCGGTCGTCCCCGACGCCCCCACCGAGCCGCTGGACGCCGAGGGGGTGCGGCGCATCCACGCCACCGCCATGCGCATCCTGCGCGAGATCGGCATCGAGATGCTGAACCCCGAGGCCTGCGCCATCCTGAAACAGGCGGGCTGCAAGGTGGCCGGCAGCAATGTGCGGATGGACGAGGATTTCGTGATGGAGATGGTGCGCCGCGCGCCGTCGCACTTCACCATCACCCCGCGCAACCCGGAGCGCGAGGTCATCCTCGGCGGCCGGCACATGGTCTTCGTCAACGTCTCCTCGCCGCCGAACGCCTGGGATCTGGAGCGCGGCAAACGCTCCGGCGATTTCGAGAGCTTCAGGGAGTTCATCAAGCTCACCCAGTATTTCAACTGCATCCATATCGCCGGCGGCTATCCGGTGGAGCCGGTGGACATCCACCCCTCCGTCCGCCATCTCGACTGCCTGTTCGAGAAGCTGACGCTGACCGACAAGGTGGTCCATGCCTATTCGCTCGGCGCCGAGCGGGTCGAGGACGTGATGGAGATGGTGCGCATCGCGGGCGGCCTGACCCATGCCGAGTTCGAGGCGAAGCCGCGGATGTATACCAACATCAACTCGGTCTCGCCGCTGAAGCACGATTATCCGATGCTGGACGGCGCGATGCGCCACGCGCGGCGCAACCAGCCGGTGGTGGTGACGCCCTTCACGCTGGCGGGCGCCATGGCGCCGGTGACCATGGCGGGGGCGGTGGCGCTGTCGCTGGCCGAGGCGCTGTCGGCGATCGCGCTGCTGCAATATATCCGCCCCGGCTGTCCGGTGGCGATCGGCACCTTCACCTCCAACGTCGACATGCGCTCCGGCGCGCCGGCCTTCGGCACGCCGGAATACATGCGCGCGACGCAGATGACCGGGCAATTGGTGCGCTTCTACGGCGTGCCGCTGCGGTCCTCCGGGGTCTGCGCCTCCAACGTGCCGGATGCGCAGGGCATGTGGGAGACCTGCAATTCCCTCTGGGCCGCCGTGCAATCGGGCACCAACATGGTCTATCACGCGGCCGGCTGGCTGGAGGGCGGGCTGATCGCCAGCCCCGAGAAATTCGTGATGGATTGCGAGGTGCTGCAAATGATCCAGCGCTATTGCGAGGCCGAGACCTTCGCCACCACCGACGACGATCTCGCCTTCGAGGCGATCCGCGATGTCGGCGCGGGCGGGCATTATTTCGGCTGCCAGCACACGCAGGACCGTTACCAGTCGGCCTTCTACGCCCCCTTCCTCGCCGATTGGCGCAATTACGAGGCCTGGCACCAGGACGGCGCGGTCTGGACCGGCGAGCGGGCGCATCGGCTCTACAAGCAGATCCTCGCCGATTTCACCCCGCCCGGCATCGAGGACGACCGGCTGGAGGAGCTGACCCGCTTCGTCGCCCGCCGCAAGCAGGAGGGCGGCGCCCCCACCGATTTCTGATCCGGCTTCCGCATCCCCGCCGCCTTGGCTAGACTGCCCGGCAAAACGGGCAGGAGGCGGGCATGGACAGGCAGTTGCGGCATCGCGGCGCCATGGCGGCGGCGGGGGCGCTGGCGGGCGGAACCTTCCACCTGCTGGCCGAGGCGGTGGAGCGTCATGCGCTGGGCGAACGCCCGGCGCTCGCGCTTTCGGTGCTGGCGCTGGTGTTCTTTCTGGGGCTGCTGGGCATGGCCGGGCCGCTCGGCCTGCGGCGGGCGGCGCTGGCGGCGGGCGGGCTTTCGGTCGCGGTCGCCGGGCTCGCCGCGCTGGCCAGCCTGCGCTTCGCGGCGGCGGGCGATCTTTTCCATTCCGGGGTGCCGGTGCTGGCGGCGCTGGTGCTGGCCTTCGTGCCGCAGCCCTTCCTGATCGCCGCGGCGGGGGCGGGCTGGCGCGATTACCCCACGCTCTTCTCCGAGGCGTGGAACATCGTGATCCGCCATGCCGCCGCCTGGCTTTTCGTCGGCCTCGTCTGGCTGGTGCTGCTGCTGTGCGACAAGCTTCTGGGCATGGTGGGGATCGGTTTCATCGGCTGGCTGATGTCCTCGGGCCTCTTCGCGCTGGTGTTCAGCGGCGGGATGCTGGGGCTTGCCATCGCGGTGATGGACGAGATGGCGGATGTCATGTCGCCCTCGCTGGTGCTGCGGCTCTTGCGGCTGCTGCTGCCGGCGGTGCTGGTGGTGCTGGCGCTGTTCCTGCTGCTCCTGCCGGTGCAGGGGCTGGACCGGCTGTTCGGCGGGCTGTCGGCGGCGGCGACGCTGCTGGTGATGGCCGGGGTCTCGGCGACGCTGGTCACCTCGGCGCTGGACCGTTCGGAGGCCGAGCAGACGCAAAGCGCGCTGGTCCTGCGCGCGGCGCAGGTCATGGCGCTGCTGGTGCCGGCGCCCGCCGCGCTCGGCGCCTGGGCGGTGTGGGAGCGGGTGGCGCAATATGGCTGGACGCCGGACCGGGTATTCGCCGCCTGCGTCGCGGTGCTGGGGCTGGGCTACGGTCTGCTTTACGCGCTGGCGGTGCTGCGCGGCGCGGGCTGGGCCGCGCGGGTGCGGCAGGCCAATGTCACCATGGCGCTGGCTCTGGTCGCGATGGCGGCGGCGCTGCTGACGCCGCTGCTCGACCCGCAGGCGATCTCGGTGCGCAGCCAGCTCGCCCGGCTGAACGACGGCAGCCTGCCGCCCGAGCGTTTCCCGGCCGGCGAGTTCGCCGATTGGGGCCGCGCGGGGGCCGAGGCGCTGGCGGCGCTGCGTCTCCGCGCGGCCGAGCCGGGGCAGGAGGCGCTGGCCCGCGCCTTGGGCGATGCGCCGGAGGACGGGCAGGAGGCCGATCCCGCCGCGCTGCGGGCCGATCTCGCGCGGCTGATGCCGGTGCGGCCGCCCTCCGCCGCGCCGCTGCGCGAGCGCCTGCTGGCGGGGGTCGACCCGCTCGTGCTGGAGACGTGGCGCGACGCCTGCCGGACCCCGATGGACGATACCGGCGCGCCGGGCTGCGCGCTGGTCGTGGCGGATTTCCGGCCCGATCTGCCGGGCGACGAGGCGATGCTGTTCCTCTGGCGGCAATGGAGCGCGCTGGAGGTGACGGTTCATGGCTGGCGCGGCGCGGAACGGGAGGAGCGGATCGTCGAGCCGCGCGAGGGCGTTCTGCCGCTCGGCGACGCGGCGAAGGCGCTGCTGCGGGCGGCGCAGGCCGGGGATGCGCCGCAACTGGTGCCGGTCAGCGTGCAGGCGCTGCGCCTCGGCGGTTTCGATCTGGTGCCCGCGCTGCCGTGAGGAACCGGGCGCCTTAAGGGAATTGTTAAGCCGCGCGGCCTAGTCTTGCCGGGGAATCGAAGGGATTTCCGATGCACGGCCTGATCAACCGCTCGCTCCAGTGCTTTCTGCGCGACACCTACGGCCCGGCGGCCTGGGCGGCGGTGGCGCGCGAGGCCGGGCTCGGCTTCGACAGTTTCGAGCCGATGCTGATCTATGACACCGCGCTGACCGAGGCGGTGATCGAGGCGGCCTCGCGCCTGCTGAACCGGCCGCGCGACACGGTGCTGGAGGATCTGGGAACCTATCTCGTCTCGCATCCCAATGTGGGGGCGCTGCGGCGGCTGCTGCGTTTCGGCGGGGTCGGTTATGCCGATTTCCTGCATTCGCTGGAGGAGCTGCCCGGCCGCGCCCGGCTGGCGCTGCCCGAGATCGACCTGCCGGTGCTGGAGCTGGCGGACCATTCGGCCACCGATTTCACCCTGACCTGCCGCTCGCCGCTCGCCGGCGCCGGGCATGTGATCGTGGGCCTCCTGCGGGCGATGGCCGACGATTACGGGGTGCTCTGCCTCGTCGAGCATCGCGGCCACGACGCGCGGGGCGAGGTGATCGGCATCACCCTGGCCGAGACCGCGTTCAGCGCCGGCCGCCGCTTCGATCTGGCGGCGGGAGGGCGGGGATGAGCGCGCCGCTCCGCCTCGATCCCGCCATGCTCGGCCTGCTGATGCCGATGTATGTGGCGCTGGATGCGGAGGGCGCGATCCGGGGCGCGGGGCCGACGCTGGTGCGCCTGATGAAGGGGCCGCTGGACGGGCGGGGCTTTTTCGACCTGTTCGAGATCCGCCGCCCCTCCGGCATCGCCGATCCGGCGGATCTGGCGCGGCGGGTGGGGCAGCGGCTCTTTCTCGCGGCGCGCGACCTGCCGGCGACGCCGTTCCGCGGCGCGGTGGTGCCGCTGGAGGGCGGCGGGGTGGTGCTGAACCTCTCCTTCGGCATCGGCATCGTCGACGCGGTGCGCGACCACGGGCTGACCCATGCCGATTTCGCGCCCACCGATCTGGCGATGGAACTGCTTTATCTGGTGGAGGCGAAATCCGCGATCATGGAGGAGTTGCGGGCGCTGAACCTGCGGCTTCAGGGCGCGAAATCGGTGGCCGAGGAACAGGCGCTGACCGATACCCTGACCGGGCTGCGCAACCGGCGCGGCTTCGAGGCGGCGCTGGCGGGCGCGATCGGCGGCGGCCTGGCCTTCGGGCTGCTGCATCTCGACCTGGATTTCTTCAAGGCGGTGAACGACACCTATGGCCATGCCGCCGGCGACCATGTGCTGCGCACGGTCGGCGCGGTGCTGGCGGCCGAGACGAGGGCGGGCGACACCGTGGCGCGGGTGGGCGGCGACGAATTCGTCGTGCTGCTGCGGGGCGTCGCCGATCCGGCGCGGGTGGAGCAGATCGCCCGCCGGATCATCGCCCGTGTGCAGGAGCCGATCCCCTATGAGGGCGGCGCCTGCCGGGTGGCGGCCTCCATCGGCGCCACGCTGTCGGGCTTCTATCCCGACCCGGGGGGAGAGGAGATGCTGCAGGATGCCGACCGCGCGCTTTATGCCGCGAAACATGCCGGGCGGTCCTGCCTGCGGCTGCACCGGCCCCCGCCCGCCTCCGGTATCCCGCCGCCCTGAAAGCGGCAATCCCGGGGCGCGCGCGGCCTTCCGGCCGGCGGGCCGAAGGCGGGCCTCCCGGCCCCGTGCCCCGCGCGGGATTTGACTTCGCGGACGACAGCGCCTAGGCGCTGTCGGGCAAGGCGAAGGGCGGTGGGACGTGGCCGAGACGATCATCCAGTCGATCCTGAACGGGCTCGCGCCGCGGGCCCCGGCAATGATCGTCACCATCTATGGCGATGTGGTGGTGCCGCGCGGCGGGGTGCTGTGGATGGGCACGCTGATCGAGGTCGGCGCCGCGCTCGGCCTCAGCGAGACGCTGATCCGCACCGCCGTGTCGCGGCTGGTCGCGGCGGGGCAGCTGGAGGGCGAGCGCGACGGGCGGCGCAGCTATTACCGGCTGGCCGGGGCGATGCGGCAGGAATTCTCGGCGGCGGCGCGGCTGCTTTACGGGCCGGCGCGTCCCGTGGCGGACTGGATGATCCACCAGCTCGCCGATCCGCCGGAGGATCTGCTGCGCGAGGCCGCGCTGGCCCGGATCGGACCGGATCTCTACATCCGTCCGGCGCATCCCGGCATCGCCCTGCCGGGGCTGGCGTTCCGCGCCACGCCCGAACAGGGGGCGGCGGCGCTGCCGGGCTGGGCCTCGGCGCTCTGGCCGCTGGAGGCGCTGGCCGGGGAATACCGCGCGATGATCGGCCATTTCGCGCCGCTCGACGCCGCGCTGGCGGCGGGCGCCGCGCTGTCGCCGGAGGCCGCGCTGGTGGCGCGGCTGCTGCTGGTGCATGGCCACCGTGCCACGCTTTTGCGCGACCCCCGCCTGCCGCGCGCCGCGCTGCCCGCCGACTGGCCGGGCGAGACCGCCTGCGCGCTGTTCCGCCGCCTTTACCTCGCGCTGTCCGGCCCGGCTGATTCGCATATCGGCGCCCGGTTCGAGGGCGGGGCGGGCCCGCTTCCCGCCCATACCGCCGGGACGCAGGCGCGGCTTCTGGCGCTCGCGGAAGGGTGAGGCGCTGCCAAGTCGCTGGTAAACCAGAGATATTTCGACTATCGCGCCCCGCGCCCCTTGAAACATTACATCCGATCTAAAATTCTTCTTAACAGTGTAATGCTTCCGCGCTATACATTGACCGATCGGTTGGCGAATTGGGAGACGCGCCAGCCTTTTCTGCACATATGAGGGAGAACAGGGCGCATGTCGGAAGCCTTCATCTGCGACGCGGTTCGCACCCCGATCGGCCGTTATGGCGGGGCGCTGGCCTCGGTGCGCGCCGACGATCTGGCGGCGCTGCCGCTCAAGGCGCTGATGGAGCGCAATCCCGGGGTGGACTGGTCGGCGGTGGACGACCTGATCTACGGCTGCGCCAACCAGGCCGGCGAGGACAACCGCAATGTGGGCCGCATGGCGGTGTTGCTGGCGGGGATGCCGGTCGGCGTGCCGGGCACCACGGTGAACCGGCTCTGCGGCTCGGGGATGGATGCGGTCGGCATGGCGGCGCGCGCGATCAAGGCGGGCGATTGCGATTTCGTCATCGCGGGCGGCGTGGAAAGCATGACCCGCGCGCCCTTCGTGATGCCCAAGGCGGAAAGCGCCTTTTCCCGCTCGAACGCGGTCTATGACACCACCATCGGCTGGCGTTTCGTCAACCCGGCGATGAAGAAGCAGTTCGGCGTCGACTCGATGCCGCAGACGGCGGATAATGTGGCGGCGGATTTCGGCGTCTCGCGCGCCGATCAGGACGCTTTCGCGGCGCGCAGCCAGGCCCGTTGGGCGGCGGCGCAGGCGGCCGGCATCTTCGCGCAGGAAATCGTGCCGGTCACGATCCCGCAGAAGAAGGGCGATGCGATCATCGTCGATACCGACGAGCATCCGCGCCCCGGCACCACGGCCGAGACGCTGGCGAAGCTGAAGGGCGTGAACGGCCCGGATCTGAGCGTGACCGCCGGCAATGCCTCGGGTGTGAACGATGGCGCGGCGGCGCTGGCGATCCTGTCGGAACAGGCCGCCCGCGCGCAGGGGCTGACGCCGAAGGCCCGCATCGTCGCCATGGCGGCGGCGGGGGTGGAGCCGCGCATCATGGGCATCGGCCCGGCGCCGGCGGCGAAAAAGGTGCTGGCGCGCGCGGGGCTCACCATCGGCCAGATGGATGTGGTAGAATTGAACGAAGCCTTCGCCAGTCAGGCGCTGGCCACGCTGCGCGATCTCGGCCTGCCCGACGACGCGGCGCATGTGAACCCCAACGGGGGCGCCATCGCGCTTGGCCATCCGCTCGGCATGTCGGGGGCGCGGCTTGTGACCACGGCGATGTACCAGCTTCACCGCACCGGCGGGCGCTACGCGCTCTGCACCATGTGCATCGGGGTGGGGCAGGGCATCGCGATCATCATCGAACGGGTTTGAGGGAGGACAGCCATGTATGCACAGCTTGTGAAGTCCGAAGGGGCGAAATCCCGCGAGGAGATGTCGCCGGAAGAGATCGCCTTCCAGGAACGTATCGACCGCGGCGAGAAGATCGAGCCGAAGGAATGGATGCCGGACGGCTATCGCAAGACGCTGATCCGCCAGATCGGCCAGCACGCCCATAGCGAGATCGTTGGGCAACTGCCCGAAGGCAACTGGATCACCCGCGCGCCGACGCTGGAGCGCAAGGCGATCCTGCTCGCCAAGGTGCAGGACGAGGCGGGGCATGGCCTCTACCTCTACAGCGCCGCCGAGACGCTGGGCGTGTCGCGCGACGAGTTGCTGGACAAGCTGCACAGCGGCAACATGAAATATTCGTCGATCTTCAACTATCCGACGCTGAACTGGGCCGATATGGGCGCGGTCGGCTGGCTGGTGGATGGCGCGGCGATCATGAACCAGGTGCCGCTGCAACGCACCTCCTACGGCCCCTACAGCCGCGCGATGATCCGCATCTGCAAGGAGGAAAGCTTCCACCAGCGGCAGGGCTACGACATCATGATGAAGATGTGCGCGGGCACCCCGGAACAGAAGGCGATGGCGCAGGATGCGCTGAACCGCTTCTGGTATCCGTCGCTGATGATGTTCGGCCCGTCCGACAAGGACTCGGTCCATTCGGCGCAGTCGATGGCGTGGAAGATCAAGATCAACACCAATGACGAGCTGCGCCAGAAATTCGTCGACCAGACCGTGCCGCAGGCGCATTACCTCGGCCTGACCGTGCCGGACGAGAACCTGAAATGGAACGAGGAAAAGGGCGGCTGGGATTTCAGCGAGCCCGACTGGTCCGAGTTCTTCGCGGTGATCGCCGGCAACGGGCCCTGCAACGAGGAACGGCTCGGCGCCCGCGTCAAGGCCTGGGAAGACGGCGAATGGTTCCGCGACGGGCTGATGGCCCATGCGAAGAAGGCCGATGCCCGCCGGGCCGCCGCCAAACACGCCGCCGAGTGATCCGCGCGGGCGCTTTGCGCGCCCGCCCCACATATCCAGCTTCGGGAGGAAGCAAGACATGTCCAGCGAATGGCCCCTGTGGGAAATCTTCATCCGTGGCCAGCACGGCCTCAATCACCGCCATGTCGGTTCGCTTCACGCGCCGGATGCCGAAATGGCGATCCGCAACGCGCGCGACGTCTATACCCGCCGCAATGAGGGCGTGTCGATCTGGGCGGTGAAATCCAACGACATCACCGCGTCGAGCCCGTCGGAGAAAGGCCCGCTGTTCGAGCCGTCGAACTCCAAGGTCTATCGCCACCCGACCTTCTTCGACATCCCGGAAGAAGTGGGGCATATGTGATGGCCGTGCTGGATGCCGCGGTCGACAGGGCCGCTTTCGTCGAGTGGTTGCAGAGGATCGGCGACAACGCGCTGATCCTCGGCCACCGGGTTTCGGAATGGTGCGGGCATTCGCCGGTGCTGGAAGAGGACATCGCGCTGGCCAACCAGGCGCTCGACCTGATCGGGCAATGCCAGCTCTGGCTGGGTCTGGCGGGTGAAGTCGAGGGCGAGGGCCGGACAGCCGACGCCATCGCCTATCTGCGCGACGCGGCGGCCTTCCGCAACGTGCTGCTGGTGGAACGCCCGAACGGCGATTTCGGCCATACGCTGATGCGGCAGTTCCTGTTCGACGCCTGGCACATCGAGCTGCTGCGGGCGCTGAAGGGCTCCTCCGACAAGCGGGTGGCCGAGATCGCGGCCAAGGCCGAGAAGGAAGCCGCCTATCATCTGGAGCGGTCGGCTGATCTGGTGATCCGTCTGGGCGATGGCACCGAGGAAAGCCATGCGCGGATGGAAAAGGCGCTGAAATCGCTCTGGCAATATACCGGCGAGATGTTCATGGACGATCCGGTGGATGCCGCGATGGCGGAGGCCGGCATCGCGCCGCTGCCCTCCAGCCTGAAAGCCGCCTGGGACGCCACGGTTTCGGCCGTGCTGGCCGAGGCGACGCTGGCCCATCCGGGCGAGGCCTATCAGCACAAGGGCGGCAAGAAGGGCGTTCATTCGGAACATCTGGGCTATATCCTGGCCGAGATGCAGTTCCTGCAACGCGCCTATCCCGGCGCCACCTGGTAAGCCGATGCAAGGCGCGACCCATCCCGATGTGGCGGAGGTCTGGCGCTGGCTGTCGGAGGTGCCGGACCCGGAAATCCCGGTGATCTCGCTGACCGATCTCGGCATCGTCCGCGATGTGGTCTGGGAGGATGACACGCTGGTCGTCACCGTCACGCCCACCTATTCGGGCTGCCCGGCGACCAGCATCATCAACCTCGACATCGAGACGGCGCTGCGCGGCCACGGGATCGCGAAGCTGCGGCTGGAACGGCAACTCTCGCCGCCCTGGACCAGCGACTGGATCACGCCCGAGGCGCGCGAGAAGCTGCGCGCCTACGGCATCGCGCCGCCCATCGACGGCACCGCCGCCGACGGGCGGCTGGTCGGCCGCATCTCGCGGCTGGCGGGCACCTCCAATCTGGTGATCGCCTGCCCGCGCTGCGGATCGAGCCATACCGAAAAGATCAGCCAGTTCGGCTCGACCCCCTGCAAGGCGAGCTACCGCTGCAAGGACTGTCTGGAACCCTTCGATTACTTCAAGTGCATCTGAGGATGCGCCCCTGCTTTCATAGGAACGAACCCGAATGGCACGCTTCCATCCGCTGAAAGTGACCGAGGTGCGGCGCGAGACCCGCGACGCCGTGGTCGTCACCCTCGCCCCCCGCGACGAGGACAAGGCCCTGTTCGATTTCACCCAAGGCCAATACCTGACCTTCCGCCGCGATTTCGACGGCGAGGAGCTGCGCCGCAGCTATTCGATCTGCGCCGGCAAGGACGAGGGCTGTTTGCGGGTCGGCATCAAGCGCGTCGATGGCGGCGCCTTCTCGACCTGGGCGAACGAGAACCTCGCGCCCGGCGACGAGATCGACGCCATGCCGCCGATGGGCAAGTTCTTCACCGCCATCGAGCCGGCGGCGGAGAAGCAGTATCTCGGCTTCGCGGGCGGATCGGGCATCACGCCGCTGCTGTCGATCATCAAGACGGTGCTGACGCGCGAGCCGAAATCGCGCTTCACGCTGGTCTATGCCAACCGCACCATCAACACGATCATGTTCCGCGAGGAGCTGGAGGATCTGAAGAACCTCTATCTCGGCCGGTTCTCGGTAATTCATGTGCTGGAACAGGAAGGGCAGGAGATCGACCTCTTCACCGGCCGGATCGACGCCGACAAGATGAAGGGGCTGTTCGAGCATTGGCTGGACGCCAAGGCGGTGGACACCGCCTTCATCTGCGGGCCGGAGCCGATGATGCTGGCCATCGCCGCCTCGCTGCGCGAGCATGGCCTGTCGGACGGCCAGATCAAGTTCGAGCTCTTCGCCAGCGGCCAGCCGGGCCGGGCCAGGGCGAAGGCCGTGTCGAAATCCGACGTGGCGCCGGGCACCGGCACGCAGGCCACGGTGACGCTCGATGGCGCCACCCGCAGCTTCGAGATGCCGCGCCAGGGCCAGTCGATCCTCGACGCCGCGCTGGAGGCCAATCTCGACGCGCCCTATTCCTGCAAGGCCGGGGTCTGCTCCACCTGCCGCTGCAAGGTGCTGGAGGGCGAGGTGGAGATGGCGATCAACCACGCGCTTGAGGATTACGAGGTGCGGGCGGGCTATGTGCTCTCCTGCCAGGCGATGCCGCTGAGCGACCGCGTGGTCGTCACCTATGACGAATGAGGGCCGACATGTCTGACACCATGAACATCGAAGACTATCTGGCCCAGGGCGGCGTGCTGACCGCGCCGGGCAACGCCCCCGCCCGCTATCGCGGCGAGCTGATGCGGCTCATGTCCTCCTTCGTGGACAGCGAGCTTGCGGCCTCCGCCGGCTTCGCCAATTCGATCAACTTCGCGCCCGGCATCAAGGAACGGATCGCCGCCAGTCGGATCACGCTGGAAAAGGCCGATCACGCCGAGCGGGTGCTGGCGGTGATGGAGACCTTCGGCACCGATGCCGACCGCTACCAGTCGCAGCACGACTGGGCGGCGCGGGGCGCGCGCGACGCCGATCTGGGGGCGGCGCGGCAGGCGGGCGACATGCGGCTGTCGGTGTTCCACTACCCGATCACCGGCTGGGCCGACGCGGTGGTGATGAACGTGCTGCAAGGCATCGCGGCGGGCGTGCAGATGACCGAGCTCACCCGCGTCTCCTACGGCCCGCTGGCCGAGGTGTTCCGCGAGATCGCGCCGCGCGAGGCGCGCCATGCCGAGCTGGGGCTGGAGGGGCTGGAGCGGATCGCCTCGACCGATGCCGGCAAGGCGGAGGCGCGCGCCGCGCTGGCCTATTGGAAGCCGCGGGTGGCCGCGACCTTCGGCGTCGCGGGATCGAAGCGCTACGACACGCTGAAGAAGTTCGGCCTGCGCCACGCCCCGAACGAGGATCTGCTGGCGCGCTGGGAAACGCTCGCCGCCGAACATCTGGCCGCGCTCGGCCTCTGAGACTTGAGGGCGCGGGAGAACAGGCCCGCGCCCGCCGATATCCTGAAAGGAAACGCCATGAGTGCCGCGCCGCGCCGTCTTGAAAGCTATGTCTGCGGAAGCTGGACCCCCGGGGCCAAGGAGGGGCAGGTTCTGCTCGATGCCGCGACCGGCGCGCCGGTGGCCAGTATCGACTCGAGCGGGATCGACTTCGCCGCCGTGCTGGACCATGGCCGCACCACCGCCGGGCCGCGCCTGCGCGCCATGTCGTTCCATGAACGCGCCGGGATGCTCAAGGCGCTCGGCCTCGCGCTGATGGAGCGCAAGGAAGAGTTCTACGCGGAAAGCCTGCATACCGGCGCCACCCGCCCCGATGGCTGGATCGACATCGAGGGCGGCATCGGCACCATGCTGACCTTCGCGTCGAAGGGCCGGCGCGAATTGCCGAATACAAAGGTGCTGACCGATGGCGAGGTGGAGGTGCTGTCGAAGGATGGCAGTTTCGTCGCGCAGCATATCCTCACGCCGCTGCAAGGCGTGGCGGTGCATATCAACGCCTTCAACTTCCCCATCTGGGGGATGCTGGAGAAGATCGCGCCGACCCTGCTGGCCGGGGTGCCCTGCGTGGTCAAACCCGCCTCGCAGACCGCTTATCTGACCGAGCTTTGCGTGCGCCGCATCGTCGAGACCGGCATCCTGCCGGAAGGCGCGCTGCAACTGATCTGCGGCTCGGTCGGCGATCTCTTGGATCACGTCACCGGGCAGGATGCCGTCACCTTCACCGGCTCGGCCTGGACCGGGCGCAAGCTGAAGGCGCATCCGGCGGTGATCGCCAATTCGGTGCGCTTCAC
>JBDHSR010000047.1:0-13495 GCA_039808305.1 Gemmobacter sp.
GGGCAAAAAAGGAACCAATAATCACGATAAACATTGTAGAGTTTATGTATGAAACGCCATGCCGAGGTCAAAGCCATGATGAATCCCTCGCGTCCCACCGCAGAAGCCGGCGTCACCGGCACGAAACGGCATCGCCGCGCGCCGCTGCCCCCGCGCGACTGGTTCGGCGTCGCCACCTTCACCGAAGCCTATCTGGCGGTGGCGATCGCCGCGCCGCACATCTTCTCCTGATCGAAAGGGCCCGGATCATGCTCGACGGACGCCATGACGCCCATTTCGCGGAGCTTTTCGCCAGAAGCCGCGCGAGGCCCGGCCCCGGCCCGCTGCGCCGCGCGCTGCTCTGTCTGATGCGGGGGTGGCGATGAAGGATCACGCGCTGTTCCATCCCCATATCCTGATCGTCGGCGGCGGGGCGAGCGGCGTGCTCGCCGCCTTCCACATCCTGCGCGGGGCGCAGGACAGCCGGGTCACCATCGTCGAACGCGCGCCGCGCCTCGGCGCGGGCATCGCCTATGCCACCTGCGACCCGGATCACCTGCTGAACACCCGCGTCGTCAACATGAGCGCCCTGCCCGACGACCCGGACCATTTCCTGCGCTGGCTGCGCGCCGAGGGGCAGGACAAGACGCCCGCCTGCTTCGTCTCGCGCCAGACCTATGGCCGCTATCTGGAGGCGCTGCTGCATCCCTGGCGGGACAGCGAGCGGCTGGCCGTCCTGCACGGCGAGGCGCTGCGGCTGGAGGAGACCGCGCCCCACCGCGTCACCCTGCATCTGGCCGATGGCCGGAGGGTGGCGGCCGACCGGGCGGTGCTGGCGACCGGCCATGCCCGCCCGGCCCCCGCCGGCCATCTCCAGGACGCGTGGGAGCCGCCCGCCGCGCCGCCGCGCGACGGGCGCGTGGTCATCCTCGGCACCGGGCTGTCGATGGTCGATCAGGTGATCTCGCTGCTGAAATGCGGCCATCGCGGCGAGATCGTCGCCATGTCGCGGCGGGGCCTGCTGCCGCAGCCGCATGCGGCGGGCCAGCCGCGGCCGGTCGCGCTGGCCGACATGCCGCTGGGCGCCCCCATCTCCGGCATCCTGCGCTGGCTGCGAAGCGAGGCCCGCGCCGCCGAGGCGGCGGGCGGCACCTGGCGCGATGCGGTGGACGGGATGCGCCCGCATGTCCGCGCGCTCTGGGCCAGCCTGCCGGTCGAGGCGCGCGGCCGCTTCCTGCGCCACGCCGCCGCCTGGTGGGAGGTGCATCGCCACCGGCTGCCGCCGGACAGCGCGCGCCTGCTCGACACCGCGCAGGCGGAGGGGCGGCTGATCCTGCTGCGCGGCGCCTGGCTGGGCGCCGAGCGGATCCGGCGCGGCATCACCCTGCGCTACCGTCCGCGCGGCGGGAACGTCGAGGCGCGGCTGGAGGCCGCCTGCGTCATCGACTGCCGCGGCATCCGCCGTGACCCGGAGGCCAATGCCTCGCCGCTGATCGCCGGTCTGCTGGCCGATGGCCTCGCCCGGATCGACCCGCTGCGCATCGGGCTGGACACCGACCGGCAGGGCCGGCTGATCGACGCGCGGGGCAAGGCGAGCCGGCTCATCCACGCCGTCGGCCCCGCCTCGCGCGCGGCGCTGTGGGAGATCACCGCCATCCCCGACATCCGCGGCCAATGCGCCGAACTCGCCTCCCGGCTGGTGCAGCCGGCGCTGTGACCGGCGGCCGGATCAGGCGGCGCGGCGCAGCGTGTCGAGGTAGCGCCGCCGCGCCGCCGCGTGGCGGCGGGCGAGGCCCACGGCCTCCTCCCCGCCCACCGGCAGGAAGCGCAGCGGATCGCCGGGGCGCAGCTGCGCGAAGGCGTCGAGGTCGCAATCGAGCACGGTGGCGATCTTGGGATAGCCGCCGGTCGGCTGGTGATCGGCCATGAGCACCGTCGCCACCCCGTCGCCCGCCACCTGCACCGAGCCGCGCGCCACCGGCTCCGACGGCATGTCGAGCGCGCCCCGCGGCGGCACGGCCGGCCCGGCGAGCCGCATGCCCATCCGGTCGCGCGCATCGGTCACCCGCCAGGGGCCGGCGAGGAAGGCCGCGACGGTCTCGGGGGCGAAGAACCGCTCCTGCGGGCCGAGCGTGACCCGCAGCGCGCCGCGCGGCCGGGCGAGGACCGGGCACGGGATCGCCCGCGGCGCAGGGCACCGCGTCTCCTCGACCGCAAGCCGCATCCCGGCCTTCAGCAGCCCGCCGCCGAACCCCGACAGCGCATGGGTCGCGGCGCTGCCCAGCCAGCGCGGCACCGCCATCCGCCCGGCCAGCGCGAGGATGCACCAGCTTCCCCAGGGGCCCGGCCGGATCGTCAGGCTCTGTCCCGCCCGCAGCGTGGCGCTGCGCCACCCGCCGCCCCGCCGCCCGGCATGTTCGACGATGAAGCCGCCCCCCGCCACCGCGAAGCCGACCTCGCCCGCCAGGCACTCCAGCGCCAGCCCGCCCGGCGAGATCTCGATCCCCGCCGCGCCTTCCGGGTTGCCCAGCGCCAGATTGGCGGCGGCCAGCGCCAGCCGGTCCATCGGCCCGGAGGCCGGCACGCCATAGCGCAGGAAGCCCGGCCGCCCGGCATCCTGCACCGAGACATGCGGGCCGGCGAAGCGCACCGCGAGTTCCGCCGCGCCGCTCATGCCCGCGCCTCGTATCCGGCGCGGGAGATGCGGCGGAAGCGCACCCGGTCGCCCACGTCGAACAGGAAGGGCCGCGCCGGATCGCCGGTCAGGATCCGGGTGGGCGAGCGGCCGATGATCCACCAGCCGGTCGGCATGGTCAGCGTGGAGACGAGGCATTGCGGCCCGGCGATCAGCACGCTGCCCGCCGGAATGCCGCGCAGCGCCGAGGGCTTGCGCGGCAGGCGGATCGCCTCCGGCACCCCGGCGAGATAGGCGTAGCCGGGGGCGAAGCCATACATGAACACCTCGTATTCGCCCGCCAGATGCGCCGCGATCACCTGCTCGGGCGAGAGGCCGGCGGCCTGCGCCACCGCCGCCAGATCGGGCGCCAGATCGGCGTCGTAGCAGACGGCGACCTCGCGCAGCGCCGGCGCGGCCGGCGCCCCGGGCGCGGCGTCCAGCAGGTCGCGCGCCGCCCGTTCGACGGCGGCGTGATCGGTCCGCCCCGGATCGAAACGGATCAGCAGCGCGGCATAGGCCGGCACGGTTTCCAGCACGCCCGGCACCTCCGCCGCCACCAGCGCCCGGTCGAGCCGGAGGACCCGGGCATGGATCGCGCTGTCGATCGCGGCGCCGAACTCCACCAGCAGGCCATGCTCGGCCACCGGACGGAAGATCGGCCAGCCCGGCATGCGCCCGCCCCTTCAGCGCGGCAGGAACGGGGCGACGGTCGCGCCCGCCGCCTCGATCCCCGCGCGCAGCCGCCGCGCCATCGCCGCCGCGCCGGCGGTATCGCCATGCACGCAGACCGAATGCGCGGCCAGCTTGATCGGATCGCCCCCCGCGACCGGCATCAAGCCGGTTTCCAGAAAGCGGACCAGCCGGTCCGTCACCATGTCGGGGTCGTGCAGCACCGCGTCCGCGCGCGATCTGGGCATCAGGCGCCCGTCCGGCAGATAGGCGCGATCCGCGAAGATCTCGGAGAACACCTCGACCCCGGCCGCGCGCGCGGCCTGCTCCAGCTCGGTTCCCGAAATGGCGAGGATGGCGAGCCGCCCCGGCAGCGCCGCCACCGCCGCCGCGATGGCCCCGGCCACCGCCCGGTCGTCGGCGGCGAGATTGGCCAGCGCGCCATGCGGCTTCACATAGCGCAGCTCCGCCCCGGCCAGCGCGGCCACCCCGCGAAGCGCGCCGACCTGCGCCGCCACCATCCGCCCGATCTCCTGCGGCGGCATCGGGATCACCCGGCGCCCGAAGCCCGCGCGGTCGGCATAGCCGGGATGCGCCCCGATCACGACCCCGCGCGCCGCCGCCCGTTCCAGCGTGGCGAACATCGTCTCGGGATCGCCGGCATGGCCGCCGCAGGCGATATTGGCCGAGGTGACGAGATCGAGCATCGCCGCGTCGTCGCCCATGGCCCAGGGGCCGAACCCCTCGCCCAGATCGGAATTCAGGTCGATCCGCATCGCATCCCCTTCGGCCCTTCGCCGCCATGAGCAAACACCTCCCTGCCGCCGCTGTCCAGATGGCCCCCGGGCGGATCGCGTTTTCCGATGCCGCGCGTCAGCTTTTCGCTCTGGGCAGCCGCGCCGCCCGGTGGCAGGATCCGCGCCAGTTCTCCTCGCACCGGACCGACAGATGCGCCTCAGCCATGTTCCCCGCTCGCAACAGATTTCCCTGCCCTGGAAGAACGGCGCGGGCACCACCGACGAGATCCTGGTCCTTCCCGCCGGGGCCGGCCGCGACGCCTTCGAGTTGCGGGTCAGCAGCGCGACCATCGCCGGACCGGCGGGCTTCTCGGCCTTTCCGGGGGTGGAGCGCTGGATCACGGTGATCGAGGGCGCGGGGGTGCGGCTGGATTTCGACGGAAACCGGCAGGTGCTGCGCCCGCTGGAGCCGCACCGCTTCGACTCGGCGCTGACCCCGGTCGGGCAGGCGCTGGAGGGCACGGCGCGGGTGGTGAACGTGATGGCCGCCCGCGCGGCCTGGACGCTCGGCGCGGCGGAGGTGCTGGCCGAGGGAAGGGCGCTGGAACTGGGCGAGGACGAACAGGCGGCGCTCTTCGCCATCGCCGGGGCGTGGCGGGTGACCGGCGGCGGGGCCGACCTGCGGCTCGGCCCGCGCGACTTCGCCCTGCCGGGCGACGGACGGTTCCGGCTGCACGCCGAGGCGGAACACTCCCGCGCCCTGCTGGTGCCGATGCGCCGGGCGCGATAGCGCCTACCGGCAGGCAAGGCCGGGGGCGGTTCCGCCGGCCCTCCGCCGCGTGGGCGACCGTTCCGCATCCGAGGGGCAGAGGACGACAGCCATCGACAAAAGGGCGATGCGGCGGCCGTTCGCTCTCCGCGACGGGGCGGATGTTTCGGCGCGGCCTTGCGGCCACGCCTCCCCACCTCGGGGAGCCGGCGGCGGGTTTCGCCGCCCATCGCGGCGGCGCGCAGAAACGGCCGGAACGAACCGCCGCGCCCACGGCCGGGACGGCGCCGCGACGGAACAGCCCATGCCTCGCCGCCAGTTCCCCCTCCCCTGCCGGGCCGTCCGCCATCGCGGTCTCGCGGCATATCCGCGACCCTTCGGTCGCTTCCGGCAATGACCCGGCGGGACCGGGCCTGCAAGAATGGACGCCGCGCCTCCCTTGCCAGACGGCCCCCGATGCACAGCGATCCCCGCCGCCCGGACCGGGCGGAAAGCCCCCTCGCGCCGGAACGGCGGAACCAGAACCTGCCCTTCACCGTGCATTTCCTGCTGGTCGAGGGGTTCTCGATGATGGCGCTCAGCTCCGCCATCGAGCCGCTGCGCGCGGCCAACCGCCTGCTGGGGCGGCAGCGCTACGCCTGGGCGCTGGTCAGCAAGACCGGGGGCAGCATGACCGCCTCCAACGGGATCGAGCTGCCGGTGACCCATGGCATCGCCGACGCCCCGCCGAGCGACCTGACGCTGGTCGTCGCCAGCCTCGCGCTGGAGGATTACGGCGGGGCCGAGGTCTTCGGCTGGCTGCGCCGGTTGCGCCGGCAGGGCCGGCTGATCGGCGCCATCAGCATCGGCGCGATGGTGCTGGCGCAGGCCGGGGTGGCGCGCAACGCCAGGGTGACCGTGCATTGGGAAATCGCCGGCGAACTGGCCGAGGGCTTTCCCGACATCGAGGTGGTGCCCGACCTCTATTGCTGGGACAAGGGCATCCTCACCGCCGCCGGGGGCACCGCCGCGATGGACCTCATGCTGGCGCTGATCGCCGAGATGGACGGGCGCAAGCTGGCGCTCGACGTGGCCGACCAGTTCCTGCATGGCGAGATCCGCCCCTCGTCGCGGATCCAGCGGCAGGACCTGCGCTCGCGCTACCGGGTGACCGACGAGCGGCTGCTCGCCGCCCTCGCGCTGATGGAGGCGCGCATCGCCGATCCGGCCCGCCTCGGCGCGCTGGCCGAGGCGGCGGGCCTGTCGGAGCGGCAGCTGGAACGGCTGTTCGTCGCGCAGCTCGGCCTGATGCCCTCGGCCTTCTACATGGATCTGCGGCTGAACGCGGCGCGGCGGATGATTCTCGCCTCGACCGAAGTGCTGGAAACCATCGCCGAACGCTGCGGTTTTTCCTCGCTCGGCCATTTCAGCCGCGCCTACAAGGCCCGCTTCGGCGAGGCCCCCTCGCATCTGCGCCGCCGCCGCAGCCAGCGCCATGACGGATTCGTGCAAGGGGATGGCGAACCGAGGTAACACCCTCGCCGCCGCCGCGCGTTACCCCCGGTAGCGGGAGAAACGGTTCAACCGTTCGGGGGGTAAATGGAGACACTGGCGTTCATCGCGCAGAACTGGGCTGTCATCCTGGGCATGGCGGGGACGCATCTGTCCATCGTCGGCGTCGCCGTGGGGCTGGCGATCCTGACCGGGGTGCCGATCGGCATCGCCATCACGCAGAACCGACGGATCGCCGACGCGGTGCTCTATGTCGCCTCGATCATCGTCACCATCCCGTCCATCGCGCTGTTCGGGCTGATGATCCCGGTGCTGTCGCTGATCGGGCAGGGCATCGGCTGGCTGCCGGCGGTGATCGCCATCCTGCTCTATTCGCAGCTTCCCATCGTGCGGAACACCTATACCGCGATCACCAATGTCGACCCGGCGCTGCGGGAGGCGGCGACGGGGATGGGCATGACCCCGCTCCAGCGCCTGCTGCGGGTGGAGATCCCGATCGCGGTGCCGGTCATCATGGCGGGGGTGCGCACGGCGGTGGTGATGAATATCGGGGTGGCCGCCATCGCCGCCTATATCGGCGCCGGGGGCCTGGGCGTGCTGATCTCGCGCGGGATCACCCAGACCGATCCGCGCCAGTTGATCGCCGGGGCGCTCGCCGTCTCCTTGCTCGCCATCGCCGCGGACTGGCTGCTGCTGCTCTTGCAGAAGCGGCTGACGCCCGCCGGCCTGAAACGCTGACGCAATCCGGGGGGAGACGCGGATGATACGGCTGGAAGACCTGACCAAGACCTTCGAGACCCCGAACGGCACCGTCACCGCCGCCGACCGGGTGAACATGGAAGTGCCCACAGGCGAGATCTGCATCCTGCTCGGCCCCTCGGGCTGCGGCAAGACCACGGCGCTGAAGATGATCAACCGGCTGATCCCGCCGACCAGCGGCCGGATCTGGATCGACGGCGAGGATACCTCGAAGCTCGACGACATCAGGCTGCGGCGCGGGATCGGCTATGTGATCCAACAGATCGGCCTTTTCCCCAACATGACGGTCGAGGAGAATATCTGCGTCGTGCCGCGCCTGCTGGGCTGGGACCCGAAGAAGGCGGCGGCGCGGGCGGCGGAGCTGCTCGATCTCGTGGGGCTCGACGCGCGGCAGTTCCTGCGCCGCTACCCCAAGGAGCTTTCGGGCGGCCAGCAACAGCGCGTCGGCGTGATCCGCGCGCTCGCCGCCGATCCGCCGGTCATGCTGATGGACGAGCCCTTCGGCGCCATCGACCCGATCAACCGCGAGATCATCCAGGACGAGTTCCTGAAGATGCAGGCGGAGCTGAAGAAGACCATCATGTTCGTCAGCCACGACATCGACGAGGCGGTGAAGATGGGCGACAAGATCGCCATCTTCCGCGCCGGCAAGATCGAGCAATATGACAGCCCCGACCGCATCCTCGCCCATCCCGCCAATGCCTTCGTGGCCGATTTCGTCGGCGCCGACCGCACGCTGAAGCGGCTGCGGCTGGTCACCGCCGAACAGGTGGCCGATACCGCCGCACCGACCGTGGCGCGTTCGGCCAAGATCTCGGACCTGCGGCAGACGCTCGCCGGGACGGGCCAGCGCCTTGCCGTGGTGATCGACGGCGAGCATCGCCCGGTCGGCTTCGTCACCGCCGACGAGATCGCCGGCGCCTCGGGCGTGGTGCGCGATTTCGCCCATCCGCTGCCGGCCACCGTGCCGCTGCGCGCCGACCTGCGCGCCGTGGTGTCCGAGATGTTCGCCCATGACACGCTGTGGCTGGCCTGCACCGACGACGCGGGCCGCCATGCCGGGATCGTCACCCAGCCCGCCGTGACCGCGGCGCTGCGGGCGACCTATGCGTGAGGCGCGCGCCATGGCACAGACCCTCGGCATCGGGCGCATCCTGACGGCGGCGCTGGTTTTCGCGCTCGGCCTCTGGGCGGCGCAATCGGGCCTCTTCGAACAGATCGCCGGCTATCGGGAGGACATCGTGTTCCTCTCGCAACAGCACATGGTGCTGGTCGCGGCCTCGGGCGGGGCGGCGATCCTCTTGGGCGTGCCCATCGGCATCTGGCTGTCGCGCGCCCGCATGGAACGCTGGGCCGAGCCCTTGATGCAGGTGTTCAACATCGGCACCACCATCCCGACGCTGGCGGTGATCGCGCTGTCGATGACCATCCTCGGCATCGGCTTCCCGCCGGCCTTCTTCGGCCTCTTCGTGGCCTCGCTGCTGCCCATCGTGCGCAACACCTATTCCGGCCTGCTCGCGGTGCCCGCGCATCTGAAGGAGGCGGCGACCGGCATGGGCATGACGCCCTGGCAGATCCTCGTGCGGGTGGAGTTGCCAAACGCGCTTTACGTCATCTTCTCGGGCATCCGCACCGCGCTCGCGATCAATGTCGGCACCACGCCGCTCGCCTTCCTGATCGGCGGCGGGGGCCTCGGGGAGCTCATCTTCACCGGCATCGACCTGATGAATACCGGGATGCTGCTGGCCGGGGCGATCCCCACCGCGCTTCTGGCCGTGCTGGTCGATTTCCTGATGGGGCAGGCGCAGTTGCGGCTGATCCCCAAGGGTGTGAACCCGCTGCGCTGAACAAAAAACAACCACTCCAATACGCCACAACAAGGAGGATACCATGACCATCACCCTCAAATCGCTGCTCGCGGGCCTTGCGCTCGGCGCCGTCGCGGTCTCGGCCCAGGCGGCCGACATCGTGGTCGGCGGCAAGAACTTCACCGAGCAGCAATTGCTGTCCTCGATCACCCAGCAACTGCTGGAGGCGAAGGGCCACAAGGTCGACAACCGCGCCGGCATGGGCTCGGCCGCGGTGCGGCAGGCGATGGAGAACGGCCAGATCGACGTTTACTGGGAATATACCGGCACCTCGCTCATCACCTACAACAAGGTGACCGACAAGCTCGACGCCGCCGCGACCTATGCCAAGGTCAGCGAGCTCGACGCGGCGAAGGGCATCACCTGGCTCGACGCCTCGGCGGCGAACAACACCTATGCCTTCGCCATGCGCGCGGCGGATGCGCAGGAAAAGGGCATCGCCAGCATCTCCGACCTGGCGGCGGCGGTGAATGGCGGCACGGCGCTCAGCTTCGGCTCCAACGCCGAGTTCTACGAGCGTCCCGACGGGCTGAAGCCGTTGCAGGAGACCTATGGCTTCGAATTCGGCCGCGCCAATGTGAAGCGGATGGATACCGGCCTCGTCTATCAGGCGCTGAAGGACGCGCAGGTCGATGTGGGCCTGGTCTTCGCCACCGACGGCCGCATCCCGGCCTTCGATTTCGTCGTGCTGAAGGACGACAAGGGCTATTTCCCGGCCTATGCGCTGGCCCCGGTGATCCGCACCGAGGTGCTGGCCGCCAATCCCGACATCGGCGAAGCGCTGAACGCCGTCTCGGCCAAGCTGTCGGACGAGGTGATGTCGAAGCTCAACGCCCGCGTCGACGTGGAGAAGGTGGCGATCGAACAGGTGGCCGCCGATTTCCTCAAGGAAAACGGCCTGAACTGACCGGACCGGGAGGGGCATACGCCCCTCCCCCCTTTCCCAAGGCAAGACGACCATGACCTCCCGCCAGAAGCTGACTGTGGGCGCCGCGCAATTCGCCAGCGCCATCGGCGATCCCGACGCCAATATGGCGATCCATCTGGACTGGATCGCGCGGGGCCGGGCGGCGGGGCTCGACCTGCTGGTGCTGCCCGAGCTTTCGCTGACCGGCCATCACGGGCCGGAGCGGCTGCTCGACGCCGCGATGCGCCGCGTCGATCCGCGCCTGATCCGGCTGGCCGAGGCGGCGGGGCCGATGGCGGTGACGGTGGGCTTCATCGAGGAAGCCCCGGCCGCGCAATTCCACAACGCCGCCGCCATCCTGCGCGGCGGCCGCGTGATCCACCTGCACCGCAAGCTGAACCTGCCCACCTACGGCAATCTGGACGAGGGCAAGCATTACGCCCCCGGCCGCCATATCGAGACCTGCGCGCTGGGCGGGCCATGGGTGGCCGGGCCGCTGATCTGCGCCGATCTGTGGAACCCGGCGCTGCCGCATCTTTCTGTCCAGCATGGCGCGACGCTGCTGGTCTGCCCCGCCAGTTCCGGCGTCGAGGCGGTGGGGGCGGAGTTCGACAATCCCGCCGGCTGGGCGCTGACCTGCCGCTTCTACGCGATGATCTACGGCACGCCCGTCATCATGGTGAACCGCACCGGGCCGGAACGCGGCCTGACCTTCTGGGGCGGCTCGCGCATCGTCGATCCCTTCGGGCGCGAACTCGCGGTCGCGGGCAGCGGCGAGGAGATGATCACCGCCGCGCTGGATTACGACGACATCCGCCGCGCCCGCCAGCTGCTGCCCACGCTGCGCGACGCCAACCTCCCCCTCGTGCTGCGCGAGACCGAGCGGCTGGCCCGGCTGCGCGGCACCCCCGGCCACGATCTGCCCTGAAGGACCACGGACATGCGCGATTTCTTCCTGACCGACGAGGACCGGGCCTTCCGGGCCGAACTGCGCGACGTCATGGCGCGCGAACTCGCCCCCCGTGTCGACGCCATCGAGGGGGCGCAGGATTTCGGCGCGCAACTCGCCGTAGCCCGCGCCTTGGGCGAGGCGGGATACCTCAAGCTGATGTTCCCCGACCTCTATCGCGGCAGCCTCGCGAAGCCCGGCCTCACCCATGCCGTCATCGTCTCGGAAGAGGCCGCCTATCTGAACTACGCCTTCGAGACGACCATCGCCACCGCGCTGTCCTGCGCCTATCCGATCCACCGCCATGCCCGCCCGGCGCTGCGCGACCGCTACCTGACCCCGATCCTCGAAGGCCGGGCGGTGGGTTCGATCTGCATGACCGAACCCAATGTCGGATCGGACAGCGCCGGGATGGAGACCCGCATCCGCTTCGACGCCGCGACGCGGGAATGGGTGATCGACGGCTTCAAGCGCTATATCTCCAATGCCGGCAAGGCCGATGTCTATATCGTCTGGGGCATCACCGACCCGGATGTGGCGCCGCAGAAGGGCATGACCGCGCTTCTGGTCCCCGCCGACACGAAGGGCCTTTCGGTGCCCCGGCTTTACGATTTCATGGGCCGGCGCGGCTCGGTGGTGGGCGAGGTCACGCTCGATCAGGTCCGCGTGCCCGAGGAGAACCTGCTGGGCGAGGTGAATGGCGGCTTCCGCATCATGCTCGGCGCCTTCAATTTCGAGCGGGTGATCCTCGGCGGCTCCGGCCTCGGCGTGGCGCGCTCGGCCTTCGACATCGCCCGCGACCATGCGCAGAACCGCGAGAGCTTCGGCCAGAAGCTCGGCCAGAAGCAGTTGATCTGGGACATGGTGGCGCAGATGAGCTGGCGGATCGACGCGGCAGAATTGCTGACCCACCGCGCGGCGAAGATGTATGACGCCGGGATCGACGGCAAGGAACTGATGCGCGAGGCGAGCCAGGCCAAGCTGGTCGCCACCGAAACGGCGGTGTTCTGCGCCGACCGCACGGTGCAGATCCTCGGCGGCGATGGCGTCACCCGGCAATATGGCCGGGCCGAGCAGCTTTACCGCGACGCCCGCGCCCTGCCCATCGTCGGCGGCACGTCGGAGATGTGCAAATACCTGATCGCGGCGCGCGAGATGCCGTCGATCCGTCCCAATCTCTGACAGGGGGACCCGATGCATATCGCCCGTATCCTCGAAGCTTCCGCCGACCGCTATCCCGACCACACTGCGCTCGTGTTCGAGGACCGCCGCTGGACCTATGCCGAATGGCTGGGCCGGGTGCGCCGCTTCGCGCAGGCGCTGTCCGATCTCGGCGTGCGGCCGGGCGACCGGGTGGCCTTCTACGTCTCCACCTCGGAAAACTCGGTCACCACCTATTTCGCCTGCCAGATCCTCGGCGCGGTGGCGGTGCCGATGAACTTCCGCCTCTCGCCGGGCGAGGCCGCCTATATCCTTCAGGATTCCGGGGCGCGGGTGCTGGTCTATGGAAGGGCGCTGACCGAGAACGCGCTGAAGATCGCGGCGCAATTGCGCTCGGTGCACGATTACATCGGCTGCGCCTACGATCCGGCGCATATCCCGCCCGGCCATCACCATTTCGACACGCTGGCCGAGACGCCCGACCGGCAGGAGGCCCGCCCCTCGCCCGCCGGCGACGCGATCTCGTCGCTGGTCTATACTTCGGGGACCACCGGGCGGCCCAAGGGCGTGATCCACACCCATGCGAACGACATCGCCATCGCGATGAACTGCGTGATGGAATATTCGCTGAACCACAACGACCGGGCGCTGCATATCGCGCCGCTTTACCATGTCGGCGGGATGCAGGCCTATTTCATCCCGCATCTGCTGGTCGGCGGAACGAACGTGGTGACCGGCCGCTACGAGGCCGCGGGCACGCTTTCCACCATCGCCGCCGAGCGGATCACCACGCTCTTCGCGGTGCCGACCCAGATCCAGGAGATGCTGTTCCACCCGGATTTCACGCGGCACGACCTGTCGTCGCTGCGCATGATCACCACCGGCGGCGCCGCGATCTCCTCCGCCACGATGGAGCGGGTGCGGGCCGAGTTCTGCCCCGGCATCTTCAACGGCTACGGCATGACAGAGGCGTCGCTGACCCTCGTGCTGCATCCCGAGGACGCGCTGCGCAAGCTCGGCTCCTGCGGCAAGCCCACGCTGATCTCGGAATGCCGCATCATCACCGACGACCCCGCCCGCGAGGTGCCGCCCGACGAGCGGGTGGCGCAGGGCGAGGTGGGCCAGCTCATCGTGCGCGGCCCGCAGGCGATGACCGGCTACTGGAACAAGCCGTTCGAGACGCAGAAGAAGCTGAAGGCGGGCTGGGTCTATACCGGCGATCTGTTCAGCCAGGACGCGGACGGCTTCTATTACTTCCACGGCCGGGCCGACGACATGATCGTCTCGGGCGGCGAGAACATCTACCCGCGCGAGGTGGAGGAGATCCTCTATCGCTGCCCCGGTGTGCGGGAGGCCTCGGTGGTGGGGCTGTCGGACCCGAAATGGGGCCAGATCGTCGCCGCCTTCATCGTGCGCTCCGACCCCGGCCTGACCGCCGGGGCGCTGGAGGCGCATTGCCTCGCCAGCGAGGATCTGGCGTCCTGGAAGCGGCCCAAGCGCTACGAGTTCCTCGACGCGCTGCCGATCAA
>JBDHSR010000048.1:0-13495 GCA_039808305.1 Gemmobacter sp.
GGGCGAGGCCCGGCAGTTCAGGCCGCCAATCCGCCCTCAGGCCCGGTGATAGGGCGTCCCGGCCAGGATCGCGGCGGCGCGGTAGAGCTGTTCGGCCAGCATCACCCGCACCAGCATATGCGGCCAGACCATGCGCCCGAAGCTGATCGAGGCATCCGCCCGCGCCCGCAACTCCGGCGCGATGCCGTCGGCGCCGCCGATGACGAAGGCCACGTCCTGCCGCCCGCCATCGCGCCACCCCGCCAGCAGACCCGCGAATTCCGGGCTGGAGAGCAGCTTGCCGCGCTCGTCCAGCGTCACCAGAAGCGCGCCCGACGGGATCGCGCGGTCGAGAAGCTGCGCCTCGGCCGCCATGCCGCCGCCGCGCCTGTCCTCGACCTCGTGCTCGTTGAACGGCCCCAGCGCCAAGGCCCGCCCGGTCCGGTCGAACCGCGCGGCGTAATCGTCCAGCAGGTCGCGCTCGGGCCCGGCGCGCAGCCGGCCCACGGCGCAGAGATGCACCCGCATCAGCCCTTGGCGACGGGCCGCTGCCGGTCGGCCGGCAGCCACATCTTCTCGAGCTGGTAGAACTCGCGCACTTCCGGGCGGAAGACATGGACGATCACGTCGGCCGTGTCGATCAGCACCCAGTCGCCGGTCTCCTTGCCCTCGACCTTGCAATGGCGGCCGAATTCCTGCTTCAGCCGGTCCACCAGCTTTTCCGAGATCGCCGCGACCTGCCGCGACGAACGCCCCGAGCAGATCACCATGTAATCCGCCATGTCCGACCGGCCGCGCAGGTCGATCTGCACGATGTCCTCGGCCTTGTCGTCCTCCAGCGAGGCGAGGATGGCGGTCAGCAGAACTTCGCTCGAAGGGTCCGCATCGGTCACGCGCGCGGCCCTCGGCCCGACCGGCAACCCGGTCGCAGGATCAGAATGAGACAGGACATCGTCCTCCAGATGACGCGCCGCCGCTGCCCCGGGCGCTGGGGTTCATGGTCCAAGGTAGCATTCCGGGGGCCGCGACTCAATGACGGCCCCGAACGGGATGGCCCCGAGCAAGGCGCGGACCATAGGGCCGGCGCGGGGCGGGGGCAAGCGGGCCGGGAGCGAGGGCGATCGGCCGGTGGCCCGCGGACGGGGCGGGGATCGCCCGGCCCGTGCCGTTTCGCGCCGGAGGATGCGGGCCTTTGCGCCGCCGGGATCGCCGGACCTGATTCGCCGCGCCGCCATCCGCCGCCCGCCCGCTTTGCGCCCGAGCGCCGTCTGCAGGGCGCCCAGGGCGATCAGGAGGCGATGGAGGATGTTCCGCATCTGTCCGGTGCTTTCTCTCGCGGCCCGCGCCGGCGGCGCCATCCCGACAAGATTGCAATCCGAATGCTGAAAGAGTATTTAACACCCCATGCAAGGGTTCATCTATTTCAACATCACCGATCATGTGCGGCTGCCGGCCCGCTTCTTCGGCATGACGCGGACGATCCTCGCCCGGCTTTGACGCGGCGGGGCGCGGCTGCGCGCCCATATGCCGCCGAACCGCACCACCCCCACAGCTATCCCAATGATGAAGGTGAGAGCCATGACCGCTCCGCGCACGCTCTATGACAAGATCTGGGACGACCATGTCGTCGATCAGGCCGAGGACGGCACCTGCCTGCTCTATATCGACCGCCACCTCGTGCATGAGGTGACCAGCCCGCAGGCCTTCGAGGGGCTGCGCATGGCCGGCCGCAAGGTGCGCGCGCCGGAAAAGACCATCGCCGTGCCCGACCACAACGTGCCGACGACCGCCGGCCGCGACACCCATATCGACAATGAGGAAAGCCGCATCCAGGTCGAGGCGCTGGACAGGAACGCCCGCGATTTCGGCATCAACTACTATCCGGTGTCCGACATCCGGCAGGGCATCGTGCATATCGTCGGCCCCGAACAGGGCTGGACGCTGCCGGGCATGACCGTGGTCTGCGGCGACAGCCATACCGCGACGCATGGCGCCTTCGGCTCGCTGGCGCATGGCATCGGCACCTCGGAAGTGGAGCATGTTCTGGCGACGCAGACGCTGATCCAGAAGAAATCCAAGAACATGAAGGTGGAGATCACCGGCTCGCTCCGCCCCGGCGTCACCGCCAAGGACATCACGCTGAGCGTGATCGGCGCCACCGGCACGGCGGGCGGCACCGGCTATGTCATCGAATATTGCGGCCAGGCGATCCGCGAATTGTCGATGGAAGGCCGGATGACGGTCTGCAACATGGCGATCGAGGGCGGCGCCCGCGCCGGGCTGATCGCGCCGGACGAGAAGACCTTCGCCTATGTGATGGGCCGCCCCCATGCGCCGAAGGGCGCGGCGTGGGAAGCGGCGCTCGCCTATTGGAAGACGCTCTTCACCGATGAGGGCGCGCATTTCGACAAGGTGGTGACGCTGCGCGGCGAGGACATCGCCCCCGTGGTCACCTGGGGCACCTCGCCCGAGGATGTGCTGCCGATCACCGGCGTGGTCCCCGCGCCCGAGGATTTCACCGGCGGCAAGGTCGAGGCCGCGCGGCGCTCGCTCGAATACATGGACCTCAAGCCGGGCATGAAGCTGACCGACATCAAGATCGACACGGTGTTCATCGGCTCCTGCACCAATGGCCGGATCGAGGATCTGCGCGCCGCGGCCGAGATCCTGAAGGGCAGGAAGATCGCGCCGGGGATGCGGGCGATGGTGGTGCCGGGCTCGGGCCTCGTGCGGGCGCAGGCCGAGGAGGAGGGGCTGGCGCAGATCTTCATCGACGCGGGCTTCGAATGGCGTCTGGCCGGCTGCTCGATGTGTCTGGCGATGAACCCCGACCAGCTCACGCCGGGCGAGCGCTGCGCCGCCACCTCGAACCGCAATTTCGAGGGGCGCCAGGGCCGCGGCGGCCGCACCCACCTGCTTTCGCCGGCCATGGCGGCGGCGGCGGCGGTGACCGGCCACCTGACCGACATCCGCGAGATGATGGCGGAAACCGTGTAACCGGGACAGGAGGAAACAGCGATGAAAGCGTCGACCATCGGCATCGTGGCGGGGCTCGCGCTGCTCGCGGGCGGCCTTGTGGCCTTGCTGTTTCCCCTGCCGGCCTCGCTGGCGATCACCGTCTTCACCGGCGTGATCTTCATCATCGGCGGCGCCTCGGGCCTTTACGCGGGGCTGTTCGACGCCTTCCTGCCGGGGCGCTGGTGGATGGTGGCGAGCGGCCTCATGTCGCTGGTGCTGGGCGTCTGGCTGCTGGCCGATCCGCTGGCGGGGCTGGTCTCGCTGACCATCGCGGTGGCGATCCTGTTCCTGCTTTCGGGCCTGGGGCGGATCGCGCTTTCCCTGTCGTATCGCGGGGCGTCGAGCTTCTGGCTGGTGCTGCTGTCGGGGCTGATCTCGGCCGGGCTGGGGCTTTACGTCCTCGCCAATCCGGCGGCGGCCAGCCCGATCCTGCTGGGCACCCTGCTCGCCATCGAGCTTCTTTCGGTCGGCGCGGCGCTCCTCTCGCTGGGCCTCGCGCTGAGAAACATCCGATAACGGACTGAGAAAATGGACAAATTCAACACCCTGACCGGGATCGCGGCGCCCATGCCGCTGGTCAATATCGACACCGACATGATCATCCCGAAGCAGTTCCTCAAGACGATCCAGCGTTCCGGCCTCGGCAAGAACCTGTTCGACGAGATGCGCTATACGCAGGACGGCGCCGAGATCGCGGATTTCGTGCTGAACCAGCCGGCCTATCGCAGCGCCGAGATCATCGTGGCGGGCGACAATTTCGGCTGCGGCTCCTCGCGCGAGCACGCGCCCTGGGCGCTCCTGGATTTCGGCATCCGCTGCGTGATCTCCACCAGCTTCGCCGACATCTTCTACAACAACTGCTTCAAGAACGGCATCCTGCCCATCATCCTGCCGCAGGAGGTGGTCGAGGTGCTGATGGAGGACGCGAAGAAGGGCGCCAATGCCCGGATGACCGTCGATCTGGAGGCGCAGACCGTCACCACCTCGGATGGGCAGAGCTTCTCCTTCGAGGTCGATCCGTTCCGCAAGCATTGCCTGCTGAACGGGCTCGACGACATCGGGCTGTCGCTGGAAAAGGCCGCCTCCATCGACACGTTCGAGACGAAGGCCAAGACCCTGCGCCCTTGGGTCTGAGCCGCCCTCCATGCTCCCATCGCCCCGGCCTTCGCGCCGGGGCGACGCATTTCCGCCCCTGTTTTGATGCAATCCGGCGACAGTCCGTCCCAAGAATTGCCGTATTAACCAGATGTTATGGTCGCGAATGTTGTGGTCGGGATCGAAAGAAGGCAAAACTTGGGCAGGATTGAGGCAGCCCGTCACAATGTGCGGGAGACGATGGGAAAAAGGATCCGGCAGCGTATCGGGTCCGACCGGGTCGAGGAAGGCAAGGCAGTGGTTGCACGGCTGGCAGGAGCCGCGTTGCGGGCATTCTATGTGATGGCGCTGGTCGCCACACCCTCCGTGCTGCTGCCCGGCACCGGGGCGGACGGCAAGCAGATGGTGGCGCTGGTGGCGATCTTCGCCGGCGCGCTGACCTTCGCGGAATACAAGACCACCTATCCCGGCCTCGTCGAATTCCGCGATGCGCCGCCCTTCAACCGCATCCGCTTCCTGATCCTGTTCTGCACCGTCTTCCTGCTGACCGTCATCCAGAAGGCGGGGGTGGCGCCGACCCCGCTCGGCACGCTGATCAGCGCGCTGGGCATGATCGTCGGCAAGGCGATGGATTTCCCCTATTCGCCGGTGCGGCTGGCCACGCTGATGATGACCCATGGCGCCTCGGAGATGCAGGTGATCGCGGTGCGCAGCGCCGCCGCCATGGCCTATCTGATCTCGCTGGTGGGGCTGGCGATCTTCGTGCTGATGCTGAAGCTGAAGCGCTGGCCGTCGCGCGACGGCGCCTTCAACGTCTGGATCAACCTGCCGACCTTCGATCCGACCACCGGCGGCGACGTGGTGGCGCGGCTGGAGCGGGACGCGCGCATCAACATCGCGCTCGGCTTCCTGCTGCCCTTCCTGATCCCCTTCGTGGTGAAGATCGGATCGGCCGGGTTCGAACCGCTGACCCTCACCACCCCGCAAACCCTGATCTGGACGATGACGGCATGGGCCTTCCTTCCGTGCAGCCTGTTCATGCGCGGCATCGCCATGGGCAAGATCGCCGAGATGATCCGCGAGAAACGCCGCGCCACCGGCGCGGACGGGGCCGAGGATTATCTGCCGGCCTGATCGCGGCCCTGCTCTGCCTCGCCGCGCCGGCCTGGGCCGAGCGGCTGCGCGTCGCCACCTGGCACGCCGATCTCAGCCGCGACGGGCCGGGCCTGATGCTGGCCGAGATCGAGCGCGGCAGCCCCGCCGTCACCGCCGCCGCCGGGGCGATCGCGGCGCTCGACGCCGATGTGCTGCTGCTGACCGGGATCGACCACGACACACGGCTGGTGATGCTCGACGCGCTGGCCGGGCGGCTGGCGGCGGCGGGCGCCGCCTATCCCCACCGTTTCGCGCTGCCGCCCAATGCCGGGATGCCGACCGGGATGGATCTCGACCGCGACGGCAGGCGCGGCGGGCCGCGCGACGCGATGGGCTATGGCCGTTTCCACGGGCATGGGGGGATCGCGCTTTTGTCGCGCCTGCCGGTGCTGGCGTCGGAGGATTACACCGCCTTCCTCTGGGCCGACCTGCCCGGCGCGCTGCTGCCCCCCGAGACCGGCGCGGCGGAGCGGGCGATGCAGCGCCTCTCCTCCAGCAATCACTGGCGGGTGGAGCTGGGTCTGCCCTCCGGCGGGCGGCTGGGGCTGCTGGCCTTCGCCGCCACGCCCCCGGTATTCGACGGGCCGGAGGACCGCAACGGTCGGCGCAACCATGACGAGGCGGCGTTCTGGCTGCGGCTCATGGACGGCGCCTTGCCCTTCGCCGCGCCAGAGCCGCCCTTCGTGATCCTGGGCGACGCCAATCTCGACCCCGAGGATGGCGACGGCCGCCCCGAGGCGCTGCGCGCATTGCTCGCCGATCCGCGCTTGCGGGACCCGCGACCGCGCGGGGCGCCAAGCCATGACGATCCCGGCCACAAGGGCGACCCGGCCCTCGATACCGCGATCTACCCCAAGGGGCCGGGCGGCCTGCGGGTGGATTACGTCCTGCCCTCCGCCGGGCTGACGGTGCTGGGCGCGGGCCTCGGCGCGCCGGTCGCGGGTTCGCGCCACCTGCCGGTCTGGGTCGATCTGGACCTGCCATAGCACCAGTCCCGCTTGACCCGACTGCCCCCGGAAGCTAGGTCCTGCCCGAGCCTTTCTCGCAGATCAGGGAGCCTTCCAGTGGCCAATCCTTCCATCCTCATCCTCGCCGGCGACGGTATCGGCCCCGAAGTCATGGCCGAGGTGAAAAAGATCATCGGCTGGTTCGACGCCAAGCGCGGCATCCGCTTCGATGTGAGCGAGGATCTCGTCGGCGGCTGCGCCTATGACAAGCACGGCACGCCGCTGCATGACGATACGATGGCAAAGGCGCAGGCGGTGGACGCGGTGCTGCTGGGCGCCGTGGGCGGCCCGAAATACGACGATCTCGATTTCAGCGTGAAGCCCGAGCGCGGGCTGCTGCGGCTGCGCAAGGAGATGGACCTCTATTCCAACCTGCGCCCGGCGCAGTGCTTCGACGCGCTGGCCGATTTCTCCAGCCTGAAGAAAGAGGTCGTGGCCGGCCTCGACATCGTGATCGTGCGCGAACTCACCTCCGGCGTCTATTTCGGCGAGCCGCGCGGCATCTTCACCGAGGGCAACGAGCGGGTGGGGATCAATACCCAGCGTTACACCGAATCCGAGATCGCCCGCGTGGCGCGCTCGGCCTTCGAGCTGGCGCGGCGGCGCGGCAACAAGGTCTGCTCGATGGAGAAGGCCAATGTGATGGAATCCGGCATCCTGTGGCGGCAGGTCGTGCAGGAGATCCATGACAAGGAATACCCCGATGTCGCGCTCAGCCACATGTATGCCGATGCCGGCGCCATGCAGCTTTGCCGCTGGCCCAAGCAGTTCGACGTGATCGTGACCGACAACCTGTTCGGCGACCTGCTGTCGGACGCCGCCGCGATGCTGACCGGCTCGCTCGGGATGCTGCCCTCGGCCAGCCTCGGCGCGCCGATGGCGAATGGCCGTCCCAAGGCGCTTTACGAGCCGGTCCACGGCTCGGCCCCCGACATCGCGGGGCAGGGCAAGGCCAACCCCATCGCCTGCGTGCTGAGCTTCGCCATGGCGCTGCGCTACAGCTTCGATCTGGGCGAAGAGGCGACGCGGGTCGAGAAGGCGGTGGAGAAGGTGCTGGCCGATGGCGTCCGCACCGCCGACCTGATGGGGCCGGAGGGCGGCACGCCGGTCTCCACCTCGGCCATGGGCGACGCCATCGTGGCGGCGCTGGACGCGAGCCTCTGAGACCGCGACCCGGATGCGAAAGGCCCGCGCGCCGCGCGGGCCTGTTCATTTTGCGGAGCGGCACGCCCTATTTGGCGATCTTCTCGTCCTTCACGAACATGTTGGCCCAGGCGCGGTCGATCAGCTCGGGGGACATCTGGTTGGGGATCCCCTCGAACTCGCAGACCGCGATCATCTGGTCGATCAGGAAGACCGGCTGGTAATTGGCGTAGTTGTTGTTGATCGCCGGATATTTGTTCTTCAGCAGGTGGATGATCGCCGCCTGGTCGATCGGCATCTTGCGCTTGCGGGCGACCATGGCGAAGATCTTCAGGAAATTCTCCTGGTTCGGCCCGTCGATCTTGATCTTGAAGAAGATCCGGCGCAGCGCGGCGCCGTCGAAGATCTCGTTCGGGTGGAAGTTGGTGGAGAAGATCACCAGCGTGTCGAAGGGCACGGTGAACTTCTCGCCCGACTGCAACTGGAGGATGTCGCGGCTTTCCTCCAGCGGCACGATCCAGCGGTTCACCAGCTTCTGCGGCGGCTCCGACTGGCGGCCGAGGTCGTCGACGATGAAGATGCCGCCGTTCGACTTCATCTGGAGCGGCGCCTGATAGGTGCGCGCCACCGGGTTGTAGGTGAGGTCGAGCATGTCGAGCGTCAGTTCGCCCCCGGTGATGACCGAGGGGCGCTGGCAATAGACATAGCGCTGGTCGAAGCGGTTGGAGGTGCGGCGCAGGCTGTTCGGGTCGTCCACCTGCTCCTCGGCGGAGGAATGGACGATGGGGTCGAAGACGGTGATGACCTGGCCGGAATATTCCACCGCGCGCGGGATGTAGATCTTGTCCCCCAGCGCGTCGCGGATGCCGTTCGAGATCGAGGACTTGCCGTTGCCCGGCGGGCCATACATCAGGATCGACCGGCCCGAGCCGACGGCGGGGCCGAGATTGCCGATCAGATCCTCGGGCAGGATCAGATGGCCCATGCCCTTCAGCAACTGCTGGCGCGTCAGCTTCATGTTGCGCACCGATTGCCGCTTCACCTGCTCGGCATAGCTGGCCAGCGGCACCGGCATCGCGCCGTAATATTCCGATTGCGCCAGCGCATCCAGCGCCCGCGCCTTGCCGCCCTCGGTGAGCTGATAGCCCATCTCGTTGCCCGAGGTGGCGTGCAGCGTGCCGGTCGCCTCGATCAGCTTCTGGCCGCGCGCCATGTCCACCAGTTCCTGCGTGGCGGTGACCGGCAGGCTGACCGCCCGCGCGAGATCCGACACCAGGTCGAGATTGGTGCGGAACATGGTCTTCAGCAGGATGTCGCGCATCATCACCAGCGACAGCCCCGTCTCGGCCAGCGAGCGCGGCGCGGGCGGGGCGAGGACGTTGGGCGTGAGCGGCATGTTCATCGGGCTACCTCGGCATGGCGGAAAGCGCCGGATGCCGGCGCGGTCAGCCCCGAGGAAAGCCGATCATTTGGCCAGAAATGGGGCGAGGAGGTAGAAAATCAGTGTCCCCGACAGCGCGAGGCCCATCGGGAAATCCTTGCGCGTCCAGCTTTCCCAGTCGCCCGCCGCGTGGCGCACCGCCGGCACCAGCCGCGCCAGCCGATGCGCGGCGAAGGCGGCGAGCAGGCAGGCGGAGAACAGCGCCAGCACCAGCCGGATGTCGCCGGTGGAAAAGACCGGCGCCATGGCGGCGGCGAACTTGGCATCGCCCGCGCCGACGAGGCCCGCCGCATTGGCGACGAAGCCCGCCGCCAGCACGATGCCCAGCACCGCCCAGCCCCAGCCGTATTGCGGCAGGGAGAAGGCCAGCAGCCCCACCGCCGCCCAGACGGCGGCCATGGCGATCACCGCCTGGTTGGGGATCTTCATGAATTTCATGTCCGACCAAGCCACCCAGAGCGCGATGGGCAGGCAGAAGGGCAGGAACCAGAGCGCGGCCGTCGCGGAAATCGTCATCTCAGCCACCGAGCGCCGCGAGGCTGCGCGCCGCCGCGTCGAAATGCTGCGGATGGGTGTCCACCGCCTCCTGCAACAGGTTGCGCCCGACATTCACGTCGCCCTGCTTCACCGCGGCGAGGCCGAGCGTGTAGATCAGCTCGGCCCGTTCCTTCTGCGTCATCTCGATGACCGGCAGGTCGTATTTCCGCTGCGCCCCGCGGGCGAGGATCAGGTTGTTCTTGGCGGTGAACATCGTCGGATCGTAGGTCAGCGCCTCGGTGAACAGCTTCTCCGCCCCGCCATATTCGCCGCGCGTCAGCTTGGAGAAACCCCAGTTGTTCAGCACGCTGGCCGGCTTGGTGGTCATGCCGGCCGCGATCTCGTAGAAGCTGTCGGCCTTCTTCCACTGTTTCTTGCTGTCGGCCACCATGGCCTCCAGCCGGTAACGCTCGTAGGTCTCGTGGGTGGGCGGGATCTGGGCCAGCACCGCCTCGGCCTGCGTCCATTCGTTCGCCCGGATCAGCGCGTCGGCATAGCCCACGCGGTCGTCGTTGGTGCCCTGGCCGGAATTGACCAGCGTGGCCCAGACCCGCGCCGCCTCGGCCGGCTTGTTCGCCCGGACCAGCGATTTCGCGAGACCGCGTTGCAGGTCCGGCCGGCCCGGATTCTGTTGCAGCGTGGTGCTGAAATAGCTCACCGCCTCGTTCGGATCGCCCACCGTCAGCATGATCTCGCTGAGATTGCTTTCGTCGATGACGTTCACATCCTTCAGGGCCCGCTGCACTTCGGCATCCGAAGTGCCGCGCCCGCAGGCGGAAAGGGCCAGCGTGCCGCAAAGGCACAGCCCGACAATCACGGAATGGCGCATTTTGCGTCCTTCTTGCTGCTCGGTTCCGGCCGCTTCTTCCGGTCAGAGCGCCGACAGCAGGACGAACTCCCCCTGACCGCGCCGCACGAGCGAGAAGTTGTGCGGTTCTTGTTTTTCCTTTTCCGCCTCAGCATAGATGGAATTCTCTGACATGGCTATCGCACGTTTCAGATTTTCCCGGATCGAGTCCGTCTTGCCACTGTCCAGCGCGAAGGCCTGCTGGAACACCACCCGCGCCTCGGGCACCTTGCCGCGCTCCATCAGCACCACGCCGAGATTGTTCTGCGCCGGCACGAAGCCGGGATCGAGCTCCACCGCGCGGCGCAGCAGCTGCTCGGCCTGGCCGAGCCGCCCCAGCGCCAGATTGGCCGAGCCGAGCGCTGAGAGCACGTCGACGCTCATCCCGTCCTCGGCGGCGGCGCGCAGATAGGCTTTCAGCGCCAGTTCCGGCTCGCCCGCCGCCATCAGCCGGTGGCCGACCAGAAGCCCGTCCACCCCTTCGCCCCCGGCATCGGCGGGGGGCGGGGCGTTCATGGCGGGTTTCAACGTGCCGTGGCCGCCCAGTTGACAGGCGGTCAACAGCGGGGCGGCCAGCAGCAGGACGGACAGGATCGCGGCGGGTTTCATTCTGCTCCGGTATCACCCCCCGAGATGCGTGGCGATCCCGTGGATCGAGGGCCCGATCAGGATGATCATCAGCGGCGGCAGGGTGAACAGCATTGTGCCCAGTGTCAGCTTCGTCGGCAAGACGTTTGCCTTCTCCTCGGCCCGCATCACGCGCTTGTCGCGCATCTCGGCGGAGTAGATCCGCAGCGCCTCGGCGATCGAGGTGCCGAAGGTGGCCGATTGCACCAGCGTGGTGACGAAGCTCGCCACATCCGGCACGCCGACCCTTTCGGCCATGTCCTTGAGCACCTGGACCCGTTCCTTGCCGGCCTTCACCTCCTGCGAGACGATCTCGAATTCCTCGGCCAGCGCCGGATAGCCGGCGCGGCTTTCCTTGGCGACGCGGTTGATGCACTGGTCGAGCGACTGCCCCGCCTCGACGCAGACCAGCATCAGGTCGAGCGAATCGGCGAAGCCGTTGATGATCTCCTGCTGGCGGGTCTGCATGCGGCGCTGCACCCAGTAGATCGGCAGGTAATAGCCCGCCGCCCCCGGCACGATGGTGTAGAGCATCAGGGTCTGCGTCGGCATCTCGCCATGCTGCGCCTTGAGGATGAAGGTGTAGATCAGCCCCAGGACCAGCATGCCGATCCCCAGCGTCAATTGCGCGAAGTGGAACAGCCGCACCGCGTTCTTCGAGCGGTAGCCCGCCCGCATCATCTTCAGCCGCGAGGCCGACATGGTTTCGGCATCCTGCGGCTCCAGGAAGGCCGCGTATTTCTCCAGCTTGTCGGCGGCGTCGCGCTGGCGCAGCGCGGCGATCTTCTCCTCCTTCACCGAGGCGGCGCGCTGCGCCCGCAGCTTGTCCAGCGGATCGGCCCGCTTCTTCAGCAGCGTGGGCAGGGTGAGCGCCATCAGCACCACGCCCAGCACGAGGATCACCACCATCGGCCCGAGCGGACCGAAACTGTCGGTCAGCAATGCGTTGAAATTGTCGAACATGGCGGGACCTCAGACCTTGATGTTGACCATCATCCTCATGAAGATGATGTTGAGGATCAGGAAGACGCCGACGACCAGCGCGGCCGGCACGAAGGCGGAGGTCTCCTTCACCTCGTCGAAGTAATCGGGCTTCAGCATCAGGATCATGCCGAGCGCGAGGATCGGGAAGCCGGACAGGAACATGCCCGACCATTTCGCCTCGGCGGTGATCGCCTTCACCCGGCGGAACAGCTTGAAGCGCGCGCGGATCACCTTGGCCAGCCCGTCGAGGATCTCGGCCAGGTTGCCGCCCGATTGCTGCTGGATGGTCACCGCGACGGCGAGGAAGCGCAGATCCTGGTTGTCCATCCGCTCGGCGAAGGCCTTCAGGCTTTCGGCCACGTCGCGGCCATAGGCGGCCTCGTCGCCGATCAGGCCGAACTCGGTGCCCAGGGGATCGGGGACCTCCTTCGAGACGATCGACATGGCCGAGGCGAAGGGATGGCCGACGCGCAGGCTGCGCACCATCAGCTCCACCGCGTCGGGAAGCTGTTCCTCCATCAGCGCCACGCGCTTCTTGGCCTTCTTGTTCACCCAGACATAGACGCCGCCCACCCCCATGACGACGGCGAGCAGGATGCGCACCTGCGGATCGGCCGGCGTGCCGATGGCGAGGCCGAAATAGGCGAAGACCGACAGCACCCCCATGATCCCGATCAGCTGCACCGGCGAGAAGGCGATATTGGCCTTCTGCGCCTTGTCGGCGAGGATCGAATAGATCGGGATCGAGCGGGCGTTCATGTGCTGGTTCATCTCCTTGCGGAGCTGCGCCAGCACTTCCTCGCGGTTCTGGTTGGTCTTTTCCAGCAGGGCGAGGCGCCGCGACATGCGGCTGTTGAGGCTGATCGACTTGCCGAAGACGGTCAGATAGATGCCCTCGACCAGCGCGAGCACCGCGACGAAGATCAGCACATAGACGATGATGGCCGGGTTGATCGACATTTGCCTGCCTCAGACGATGGGTTCGTAGATCGACGGGGGCAGGTTGAAGCCCCACTGCTTGAAACGGTCGGAATAATGCGAGCGCACCCCGGTCGCGTTGAACCGGCCGACGATCTTGCCGTCGGGGGCGAGGCCGAGCCGCTCGTAGCGGAAGATCTCCTGCATGGAGATCACCTCGCCCTCCATCCCGGTGATCTCGGTCACCGAGGTCATGCGGCGCGAACCGTCCTGAAGGCGGCTGGCCTGCACGATCAGGTTGACGGCGCTGGCGATCTGGCTGCGCACGGCCTTCAAGGGCATCTCGATCCCGGCCATGGCGACCATGTTCTCCAGACGGCTGATGCCGTCGCGCGGGTTGTTGGCGTGGATCGTGGTCATCGAGCCGTCATGGCCGGTATTCATGGCTTGCAGCATGTCGATGACCTCCTCGCCGCGGGTTTCCCCCACGATGATCCGGTCGGGGCGCATCCGCAGCGCGTTGCGCAAGCAGTCGCGCTGGGTCACCGCGCCCTTGCCCTCGACATTGGGCGGGCGGCTTTCCATCCGGCCGACATGCACCTGCTGGAGTTGCAGTTCCGCCGTATCCTCGATGGTCAGCACCCGTTCGGCATTGTCGATGAAGGAGGACAGCGCGTTCAGCGTGGTGGTTTTCCCCGACCCCGTGCCGCCCGAGACGATGATGTTCAGCCGGGTCGAGACGGC
>JBDHSR010000049.1:0-13456 GCA_039808305.1 Gemmobacter sp.
CCGAAGGGACGTTGCGTTGCCTCGGCCGGAATTCCTTGCGCCGCCATGGGGGAAGCCGCATCCTCGGAGGAAAGCAGGCGGGCCGCACCCGCCGGGAGGAGGAAAAGATGGGGAATTTTGCCACTCTGGCCGATGTGAAGGCCACCGAGGCCGAAATGTCATGGGCGGAGCGCGACGTCGCCCGCAGCATCCACGACTTCACCGGCCGCGCGGCTGCGGCGCATGGCGGCCGCCCGGCGGTGTCCTACCAGCTCACCTCCGATCCCGCCGATCCGGGCGAGACGCTGAGCTGGGCCGAGCTGCACGCCCGCGTCACGCAAACCGCCAACCTGTTCCGCGGCCTCGGCGTAAGCGAGGGCGATGTGGTGGCCTATGTCCTGCCCAACTGCACCGAAACCGTGCATGTCCTGCTGGGCGGCATGGTCGCCGGCATCGCCAACCCGATCAACCCGCTTCTGGAACCCGAGCAGATCAGCGCCATCCTGCGCGAGACCAAGGCCAAGGTCGTCGTCACGCTGCGCGCCTTCCCCAAGACCGACCTTTCGGCCCGCGTCGCCGAGGCGGTGAAACACGCCCCCAACGTCAAGACGGTGCTGGAGGTCGACCTGCTGCGCTACCTGCGGCCGCCGAAGAAATGGATCGCGCATTTCCTGCGGCCCAAGGCCACGGTGCAGCACACCGCCAATGTGCTGAACTTCCACGCCGAGGCGCGCAAGCATCCGCGCGACCGGCTGACCTTCACCGACACGCGCACGGATCGCGTCGCCGCCTATTTCCATACCGGCGGCACCACCGGGATGCCCAAGGTGGCGCAGCACAAGGTCTCGGGCATGGTCTATAACGGCTGGCTCGGCCATCAGCTGCTGTTCCGCGAGACGGATACGGTGATGTGCCCGCTGCCGCTGTTCCATGTCTTCGCGGTCTATCCGATCCTGATGTCGATGATCGCCTCGGGCGCGCATGTGGTGTTCCCGACCCCGGCCGGCTATCGCGGCGAGGGGGTGTTCGACAATCTCTGGAAGCTGATCGCCCGCTGGAAGGTGAGCTATCTCATCACCGTGCCCACCGCGCTCGCCGCGCTGATGCAGCGGCCGGTCGATGCCGATGTCTCCACCCTGCGCGGCGCCTTCTCGGGCTCGGCGCCGCTGCCGATCGAGCTTTACAACCGCTTCGAGAAGGCGACCGGGGTGCAGATCATCGAGGGCTACGGGCTGACCGAATGCACCTGCCTCGTCTCCTGCAACCCGCCGGCGGGGAAGAAGAAGATCGGCTCGGTCGGCATTCCCTTCCCCTATACCCATGTCCGCATCCTGACCGCCAATGGCGGGGGGTTCCGCGAATGCGGGGTGGACGAGGTGGGCGAGATCTGCGTCGCCAACCCGGGCGTCTTCGAGGGCTCGACCTATACCGAGGTCGACAAGAACCGCACCCTCTTCGCCGAGGGGCGCTATCTGCGCACCGGCGATCTGGGCCGGATCGACGCCGAGGGCTACCTGTTCATCACCGGCCGCGCCAAGGACCTCATCATCCGGGGCGGCCACAATATCGACCCGGCGGTGATCGAGGAGGCGCTGATGGGCCATGAGGCGGTGGCCTTCGTCGGCGCCATCGGCCAGCCCGACGCCCATGCGGGCGAATTGCCCTGCGCCTATGTCGAGCTGGTGAAGGGCGCCGAGGCGACCGAGGCCGGGCTGATGGACTATGCCAAAGCCCATATCAGCGAACGCGCCGCCGTGCCGAAGCATATCGAGATCCTGGCCGAACTGCCGAAAACCGCCGTCGGCAAGGTGTTCAAGCCCGACCTGCGCCGCCGCGCCATCGCCCGCGTCTTCGACGCCGCGCTGGCCGAGGCGGGCCTCGACGCGCGGGTCGCCGAGGTGGTCGAGGACAAGAAACGCGGCCTCGTCGCCCGGATCGCCCCCCGGCGGGACGAGGCGGCGGTGCAGGCGCTGCTCGGCAAATTCGCCACGCCCTGGGACTGGCAGGGCTGACCCCTTGCGGGAATCGCGCCGCTCGCCGACAGTCACAGCCATGTGATTGCAGGAGCGGATTGATGCGGCGCGTTCTTCCAGGTGCTTGTCTCGGTGCGGCCATGGTTCTGGCACTTCCCCTCGCGGCCGAGCCGGTCTCGGAACGGCTGCTCACCCACAAGAACTGGACGGTCGAGGTGGTGGGCTTCGACGACGGCTCGATCTCCTGCGTGGCGCAGGTGAGCGATGGCGGCGACACCTTCTCGATCTGGGCCGATCCGTCCAATCCGGTGAAGCTGCAATTCTTCTCCTCCGGCTGGGATTTCTCGGACGGCGGCACCGCCGATCTCGGCGTGCGGATCGACCGCCGCTCGCCCTGGTCGCTGACCAATGCCGATCTCTACCAGAATTCGGTGCTGTTCAACCTGCCGGAGGGCGACGCCTCCACCCGCTTCCTGATGGAGGTGGTGCAGGGCCATACCCTGCAGCTGACCAGCGCCGGCGGCGATCATGTGGAAAGCTATTCGCTGGCGGGATCGGGCGCCTCGATCCGGGCGCTGATCGAATGCGTCGAGGCGCTGGAGGAGGACGGCGACAGCAATCCCTTCGACTGAGGCTCAGCGGGCGGCGGTGTCCATCCAGATCGTCACCGGCCCGTCATTCACCAGCTCCACCGCCATGTCGGCGCCGAAGACGCCATTGGCGGTGGGCAGCCCCTCGGCGGCGAGGCGGGTGGTGAAATAGTCGTAAAGCCGCTTGCCCTCCTCCGGCGCGGCGGCGGTGGAAAAGCCGGGCCGGTTGCCGCGCAGGTCGGCCGCCAGCGTGAACTGGCTGACCACCAGGCAGGCCCCGCCGATGTCGCGGACGGAAAGGTTCATCTTCCCCGCCGCGTCCTTGAAGATGCGCAGCTTGGCGATTTTGGCGGCAAGCTGGTCGGCCTCGGCCGCCCCGTCGCCCTGCATGGCGCAGACGAGGATCAGGAGCCCCGCGCCGATCTCGCCGGTCGCCGTTCCGTCCACCGTCACCCTGGCGCGGGAGACCCGCTGCACCACCGCCCTCACAACTCGTGCCTCCAGGGCGGGTTGGCCCCGGCGCGGCCGACGGTGACGGCGGCGGCCCGCACCCCCAGCGCCAGCGCCGCGTCCAGCACCGCATCCGGCGGATCCGCCAGCGCCGCCTTGCCGAGCGCCCCCGCCTCGTGCAGCGCCGCCAGCACCCCGGCATTGAAGGTGTCGCCCGCGCCCACCGTATCCACCACCGCCACCGGCGGTGCCGCGCAAAAGCGCTCCCGCGTCGCGGTGACCGCGCGCGCGCCCGCCGCGCCCTCGGTCACGAAGACCAGCTTCGGCCCCTGCGCGAGGATCCCGCGCGCCAGCGCGGCGGTGTCGCCATCGCCCGCCAGCCAGCGCAGATCCTCGTCCGACAGCTTGACGACATCGGCCCGCGCCAGCATCCGCCCGAGCCGCGCCCGATACTCCGCCTCGCGGCCGGCGATGAAGCCGGGCCGGATATTCGGGTCGAGCATCGTCACCCGCCGCCCCGCCTCGCGCGCCTGCAAGGCTTCGTAGGTCGCGGCGGCCGGCTCATGCACCAGGCTGATGCCGCCGAGAAACAGCGCCTGCACCGGGTCCGGCAATACCGGCAACTGCTCGAGGACCAGCTGCCGCCCCGCCGTGCCCTCGTCATAGAAGGCATAGCTCGCCTGTCCGTCCGCCAGCCTCACGAAGGCGAGCGTCGTCGGCCGGTCGGAGCGCGCCAGGAACCGCGTCTCCACCCGCGCGGCGGCCAGCGCCCCTTCGAGGATCTCGCCCATGAGATCGGTCGAGATCCCCGAGAAGAAGGCCGAGGGCGCGCCCAGCCGGCCGAGCGCCATCGCGGTGTTGAACACCGCCCCGCCGGGATAGGGGGCGAAACAGGCCTCCCCCTCGGCGCTCCGCCGGGGCAGCATGTCGATCAGCGCTTCGCCGCAACACAGAATCATCGCCATCCCCCCGTTTCGGCGCTTATATCCGACCATCGTCCGTTAGCGCAAACATGGCCTTTGCTCCTTGCGAAATACTCCCGGAGGGGGAGCCCGCAGGGCGGGGGAGGCAGGCAGCCTCCCCCTGCGCCGCCGGTCAGCCGAACCAGGGCGCGAGATTGGCCCGCACCCGGTCGAGCGGCGTCGCGCCCGAGATGTCGGGCACGAAGGCGGCGCCGGTGATCGCCTCATAGGCCCGGATATAGACCTGGCTCGTCTGTTCGATCATCTCCGCCGGGATCTCCGGGATCGGATCCTTGTAGGGATCGCAGCGCGCCGCCACCCAGGCGCGGATCACGTCCTTGTCGAAGGAGGGCGGCCGCGCGCCGTCGCGCAGCGCCGCCGCATAGCCGTCGGCCAGCCAGTAGCGGCTGGAATCCGGGGTGTGGATCTCGTCGGCGATCAGGATATTGCCGGCCAGATCCAGCCCGAATTCGTATTTCGTGTCGACGAGGATCAGCCCGCGCTCCGCCGCCAGCTGCTGCCCCCGCGCGAAGAGCGCCAGCGCCTTGGCGGATACCTCGTCCCATTGCGCCGCCGTCAGCAGCCGCTGCCCCACGATCTCCGCCGCGGTCAGCGGCTCGTCATGGCCGCCGTCGAAGGCCTTGGAGGTCGGCGTGATGATCGGGGCCGGCAGCGCCGCGTTGTCGCGCAGCCCCTCGGGCAGGCGATGGCCGTACATCTCGCGCCGGCCCTGCTTGTAGAGCGTCAGGATCGAGGTGCCGGTGGTCCCGGCCAGATAGCCGCGCACCACCACCTCGACCGGCAGGATCTCCAGCCGCTTGCCGATCACCACATTGGGGTCGGGATAGGCCAGAACATGATTGCCGCAGATGTCGCCCGTCCGGTCGAACCACCAGCGCGCCACCTGGGTCAGCACCTGCCCCTTGAACGGGATGGCGGCGAGGATGCGGTCGAAGGCCGAGATCCGGTCGGAGGAGATCAGGATGCGCCGCCCTTCCGGCACCTCGGGCGTCGGCGGCAGGTCGTAGCAGTCGCGCACCTTGCCGTAATAGGGATTGGGCAGTTCCGCGATATGGGCTTCGGTCAGGACGCGCATCGGCTTCTCCGCTTGGGGACGCGATGGCTATCGCGCGTGGTCCGGCGCGTGTCAATGCGCCGCCCCGCGCGCGCCGGCTCAGCGGCGCCTGCGCAGCGCGCTGGGCGGTGTCCCGAAGGCCCGCCCGAAGGCGCGGCTCAGCGTCGCGGCGCTGGAAAAGCCGGTGCGCAGCGCGATCTCGGCCAGCGGGTGACGGGTATCGGTCAGCAGGCGCCGCGCCGCTTGCAGCCGCAGGCTGAGCGCATAGGCGGCCGGCGTGAGGCCGAGATTGGCGCGGAAGAGCTGCTCCAGCCGGCGCGGCGAGAGGTGCAGCGCGGCGGCGGTCGCCGTCGCGGGTTCCGGCGCCTCCAGCCGCGCCTCCATCCGGGCGATGGCGGCGGCGACGCGCGGGTCGAGCCGGGGGTCGGGCCGGGTGGCGGTGACCTGCGGCTCGTGCCCCGGGCGCGGGGTGGTGACGAAACTCGCCGCCACCTGAAGCGCCGTCGCGGCGCCATGCCGGCTGCGGATCAGATGCAGCATCAGGTCGCTCGCCGGGGCGGCGCCGCCGGCGGTGAAATAGCGCCCCGACAGGATGAAGCGGTCGGGCACCACCTCGATCTCGGGGAAGCCGGCGGCGAAATCCTCCAGATCCTCCCAATGCACGGTGGCGCGCTGGCCGTTCAGCAGCCCCGCCCGCGCCAGCACCCAGCCGCCCGCGTCGATGCCGCCGAGGGCGCGGAAGCGCGGCGCGAGCCGGCGCAGGTCGCGCAGCAGCGGCTTGGTCGCCACTTCCGACTGGCGGTAGCCCGCGATCACCACCAGCACATCCGCCCCCTCGGCCGCCGCAAGCGGCCCCGAGGAGGGCAGCTCGATCCCGCAGGTCAAGGGCACCGGCGCGCCGCCGGGCGAGACCACGCGCCAGCGATAGCTCTCATGCCCCAGATGCCGGTTGGCCGCGCGCAGGGGATCGAGCGTCGAGGCCACTTCGAGGATCGAGGCCTGCGGCAGCACCAGCAAGGCCAGGGTCAGCGGTTGCTGCGATGCGGCGAAGATCGTTGCGGATTTTGCCATGCCGATTTCGTAATCCGCAAAGCAGCCCGCCGCAAGCCGGATAGATTGCATCGCAACAGAGGAGGTCCGCCGAATGCCCTTGGCCATGAACCGCGAAGTCTTCATCACCTGCGCCGTGACCGGATCGGGCGGCACGCAGGACAAATCCCCCCATGTGCCGCGCAGCCCGGCGCAGATCGCCGAAAGCGCCATCGCGGCGGCCAAGGCGGGCGCGGCGGTGGTGCATTGCCATGTGCGCGACCCCGAAACCGGCAAACCGTCCCGCGACCCCGCGCTCTACCGCGAACTGACCGAGCGCATCCGCGATTCGGAGACCGATGTCGTGCTGAACCTCACCGCCGGGATGGGCGGCGATCTGCTGTTCGACGGCACCGAGACCATGAACCGCATGTCGCCGCGTTCCGACATGGCGGGCGCGGCGGAGCGGGTGGCGCATGTCGTCGACTGCCGGCCCGAGATCTGCACCCTCGATTGCGGCACGATGAACTTCGCCGAGGCCGATTACGTCATGGTCAATACCCCCGGCATGCTGCGCGACATGGCGCAGCGCATGGTGGCGGCCGGGGTGCGGATCGAGATCGAGGCTTTCGACACCGGCCATCTGTGGTTCGCCAAGCAACTCGCCGCCGAGGGCATCATCCCCGACCCGGTGCTGGTGCAGCTTTGCATGGGCGTGCCATGGGGCGCGCCGGACGACCTCAACACCTTCCTCGCGATGGTGAACAACGTGCCCTCGACCTGGACCTGGAGCGCCTTCTCCATCGGCCGCAACCAGATGGCCTATGCCGCCGCCGCCGTGCTGGCGGGCGGCAATGTGCGGGTCGGGCTGGAGGACAATCTCTGGCTCGACAAGGGGGTGCTCGCCACCAATGCGCAACTGGTGGAGCGCGCGGCCTCGATCATCACCAATATGGGCGCGCGGCTTCTCAGCCCTGCCGAGGTGCGGGCGAAGCTGAAGCTCGAAAAACGCGCGCCGCTGGCGAAGTGAGGGCATGATGGCACGGAAAGCGGCAATCATCGGCGGCGGGGTCATCGGCGGCGGCTGGGCCGCGCGCTTCCTGCTCAATGGCTGGGACGTGGCGGTGTTCGACCCCGATCCGCAGGCCGAACGCAAGATCGGCGAGGTGCTGGCCAATGCCCGCGCGGCACTGCCGGCGCTGTCGGACGTGCCGATGCCGGCGGAGGGCCGGCTCAGCTTCGCCGGCACCATGTCCGAGGCGGTCGAGGGCGCGGATTATGTGCAGGAAAGCGTGAGCGAGCGGCTCGACCTCAAGCACCGCGTCTTCGCGCAGATCCAGCAGGCGGCGCCGGGGGTGCTGATCGGCTCCTCCACCTCGGGCTTCAAGCCGAGCGAGTTGCAGGAACACGCCCCCGCGCCGGAGATGATCTTCGTCGCCCACCCGTTCAACCCGGTCTACCTCCTGCCGCTGGCCGAGGTGGTGCCGAGCGCGAAGAACCCGCCGGAAGCCATCGAGCGCGCGAAGGAAATCCTGCGCGAGATCGGCATGTTCCCGCTGCATATCCGCAAGGAGATCGACGCCCATATCGCCGACCGCCTGCTGGAGGCGGTGTGGCGCGAATCGCTCTGGCTGGTGAAGGACGGCGTCGCCACCACCGAGGAGATCGACGAGGCGATCCGCATGGGCTTCGGCCTGCGCTGGGGCCAGATGGGCCTGTTCGAGACCTATCGCATCGCCGGCGGCGAGGCGGGGATGAAGCATTTCATGGCGCAGTTCGGCCCCTGCCTGCAATGGCCCTGGACCAAGCTGACCGACGTGCCCGAGTTCAACGACGAACTGGTCGACCTGATCGCCGGCCAGTCCGACGCGCAATCCGGCCACCATTCGATCCGCGAGCTGGAGCGTATCCGCGACAGCAACCTGATCGGCTTCCTGCGCGCTCTGAAAGAGCGGGACTGGGGCGCCGGCCGCGTGCTGCGCGAGCATGACGCGCGCCGCCGCACCGCCTTCCACGCCGGCGAGGCCAAGGGCGCGCCGCTGGTCACCGCGCAGATGCAGGTGCTGCCCGGCTGGATCGACTATAACGGCCACATGACCGAAAGCCGCTACCTCTACGCCTGTTCCGATACGGTCGACGCCTTCCTGCGCCTGATCGGGGCGGATATGGATTACGTCGCGGGCGGCCACAGCTATTACACCGCCGAGACCCACATCATGCATCTGGGCGAATGCAAGCTGGGCGACCGGCTGAGCGGCACGGTGCAGGTGCTCGGCGCCGACGGCAAGCGGCTGCACCTCTTCATCCGCATCCTGCGCGGCGAGGAGGTGGTGGCGAGCCTCGAGCAGATGCTGCTCCATGTCGACATGAAGGCGAACAAGACCTGCCCGGCGGCGCCCGAGGTGCTGGCCCGCCTGATGCCGATCGTCGAGGCGCACAAGACCCTGCCGCGCCCCGAGGCGGCCGGCCGTTTCGTCGGCCAGCGGAAAGGATAGACCATGCATTTCGGACTGACCGACGAACAGCGGATGATCGTCGAGACGACGCGCAGCTTCGTCGAGAACGAGCTCTACCCGCACGAGGCCGAGGTGGAACGCAGCGGCCATCTGCGGATGGATCTGATCCGCGAGATCCAGGCCAAGGCCATCGAGGCCGGCCTCTACGCCGCCAACATGCCCGAAGAGGTCGGTGGCGCCGGGCTCGATACGCTGAGCTGGCTGCTCTACGAGCGCGAGCTCGGCCGGGCGAATTACGCGCTGCACTGGACCTGCGTGGCGCGGCCCTCGAACATCCTGCTGGCCGGCACCCCGGAGCAGCGCGAGAAATACCTCTTCCCCTGCATCCGCGGCGAGAAATGGGATTGCCTCGCCATGACCGAACCCGGCGCCGGCTCCGACCTGCGCGGCATGACGGCGAGCGCGAAGCGCGAGGGCGGCGACTGGGTGCTGAACGGCACCAAGCATTTCATCAGCCATGCCGACATCGCCGATTTCTCCATCGTCTTCATGGCGACCGGGGAAGAGGAGACGCCGCGCGGGCGCAAGAAGCTGATCACCGCCTTCTTCGTCGACAAGGGCACCCCCGGCTTCACCGTGCGCGACGGCTACCGCAATGTCAGCCATCGCGGCTATACCAACGCGGTGCTGGAATTCGACAATTGCCGCCTGCCCGAGGCGCAGGTGCTGGGCGAGGTGCACAAGGGCTTCGAGGTGGCGAATACCTGGCTCGGCGCCACCCGGCTGCAAGTCGCCTCCACCTGCCTCGGCCGCGCCGAACGCGCGCTCGGCCACGCGATCTCCTACGCGGCGGAGCGCAGGCAGTTCGGCCAGCAGATCGGCAAGTTCCAGGGCGTCAGCTTCAAGCTCGCCGACATGGCGATGGAGCTGAAGGCGGCGGAGCTGCTGACCTGGGAAGCCGCCTGGAAATTCGACCAGGGCACGGTGACCGAGGCCGACATGTCGATGGCCAAGCTCAAGGCGACCGAGGTGCTCGCCATGGTCGCCGACGAGGCGATCCAGATCCATGGCGGCATGGGCCTGATGGACGAACTGCCGCTGGAACGCATCTGGCGCGACGCCCGCGTGGAACGGATCTGGGAAGGCACCTCGGAGATCCAGCGCCACATCATCAGCCGCGAACTCCTGCGCGCGGTCGGGGGCTGAGACCGGGCAGGGGGGCTTTCCGCCCCCCACGGCCCCTGCGGGGCCTCCCCCCGAGGATATTTATGAACAGATGAAATAACGCAATGTTAACCGAATCGCGCCATCTTGGTCTTGCGGAACAGGCGGGGACGCCGATGGCCGTAACAGGTGAAGATTCCCTGCCTCCTTGGCTGGAGGCAGGGCGTCTCCCTTTCTTCATCATCTGTTCGAAAATATCCTCGGGGGTCCGGGGGCAGACAGCCCCCGGCGTCTCCGGCCCGCGCCGCGGCCGGGTTGGCTGAAAGGCGCCCCGATGACCGACCTCCACCGTCCCGCGATCACCTTCACCTATTGCACGCAATGCAACTGGCTCTTGCGCACCGCCTGGATGGCGCAGGAGCTGCTTTCGACTTTCGGGCAGGACATCGCCTCGGTCACGCTGGTGCCGGGGACGGGCGGGGTGTTCCGGGTCGAGATGGATGGCGCGCCGATCTGGGATCGCAAGGCGCAGGGCGGGTTCCCGGATGCGAAGGCCCTCAAGCGGCTGGTGCGCGACAGGGCCTGGCCGGAGCGGGATCTGGGGCATGTCGATCATGCGGGCGGGCCGCGGGAGTGACCACGGGCCGCCATGGGAACGAGAGGGCCGGGTCGCCGGCCGATGGGCCTTGAAGGAGGGCCGGGCATGAAAGATCTGGGGCGCCTGTTGCGGCCGCGATCCATCGCGGTGCTGGGATCGGGCTGGGCGGAGAATGTCATCGCGCAATGTCACCGGATGGGCTTCGACGGGCCGATCTGGCCGGTGCATCCGAAGCGCGACAGCGTGGGGGGCTTGACGGCCTATCCCTCGCTCGCCGATCTGCCGGGGGCGCCGGATGCGACCTTCGTCGGCGTCAACCGCCATGCCACGGTGGAGGTGATCCGCGAACTGGCCGCGATGGGCGCCGGAGGCGCCATCTGTTTCGCCTCGGGCTGGACCGAGGCGGGCGAGGCGGGTTTGCAGGCCGAGCTGGTCGCGGCGGCGGGCGGGATGCCGATCCTCGGGCCGAACTGCTACGGCGTCATTAACTATCTCGATGGGGCGCTGCTTTGGCCCGACCAGCATGGCGGCAAGCGGGTGGAGCGTGGGGTCGCGCTGCTGTCGCAGAGCTCCAACATCATCCTCAACCTGACCATGCAGGCGCGCGGCCTGCCGGTGGCCTATGTCGCCTGTCTCGGCAATGCCGCGCAGGTGGGGCTGGCGGAGCTGGCCGGGGCGCTGCTGGCCGATGAGCGGGTGACCGCGCTCGGCATGTATGTCGAGGGGATCGACGATGCGCCGGGCTTCGCCGCCTTGGCCGAGGCGGCGCGGGCCGCCGGCAAGGGCATCGTCTGCGTGAAATCCGGCAAGACCGAGGCGAGCCGGGCGGCGGCGGCCTCGCATACCGCCGCTTTGGCCGGGGGCGGCGCGGCCTCGGCCGCCTTCCTGCGGCAGGCCGGGGTGGCGGAGGTGGATGCGCTGTCCACGCTGGTCGAGGTGCTGAAGATCTTCCATATCCACGGGCCGGGGCTGGGGCCGCGGCTCTGTTCGCTCTCCTGTTCGGGGGGCGAGGCGGGGCTGGTGGCCGATCTCGCCGCCCCCGCCGGGATCGACTTTCCGCCGGTGCCCGAGGCGCAGGCGGCGCGGCTGGGCGAGATCCTCGGGCCGATCGTGCATATCTCCAACCCCTTGGATTACCACACCTTCATCTGGGGCGACGGGCCGCGCACCACCGATGTATTCACCACGATGCTCGGCGCCTATGACGCCGGGATCTACATCATCGACCCGCCGCGCCCGGACCGCTGCGACCCGGCGAGCTTCCAGCCGGCGCTGGACGCCATCGTGGCGGCGCAGGAGGCCACGGGGCGGTCCGCCTTCCCGGTCTCCTCGCTGCCCGAGAATTTCGACGAGGCGCGGGCCGAGGCGCTGATGGCGCGCGGCGTGGTGCCGCTGATGGGGCTGGAGACGGCGCTCTCCGCCTTGAAGGCGGCGCAGGTCGTGCCGGGGCGGGCGGGCTGGCGGCCGCTTGCGGCGCTGCCCGTCCGCGAGACGCGGCTGCTCGACGAGGCGGAGGGCAAGGCGCTGCTGGCGGCGGCCGGGGTGACGGTGCCGCGCGCGGTTTCGGCGCCGACGCTGGACGGCCTCGATACCGCCGGCCTCACGCCGCCCTTCGCGCTGAAGGGGCTGGGCTTCGCGCACAAGACCGAGGCCGGGGCGGTGCGGTTGGGGCTCGCCTCGCTGGCCGGGCAGGACGAGATGGCCGGCGCCACCGGCTATCTGCTGGAGGAGATGGTGACCGGCGTGGTGGCCGAGATGCTGCTCGGCCTGCGCCGCGATCCGGTCTATGGCGTGACGCTGACCCTCGGCATGGGCGGCGTCACGGCGGAGGTGCTGGCCGATACCGTCACGCTGGTCTGGCCGGTGGCGGAGGACGAGGTGCTGGCGGCGCTGCGGCGCCTGCGGCTCTGGCCGCTGCTCGACGGCTATCGCGGGCGGGCGAAGGCGGATGCGGCGGCGCTCGCCGCCATGGCGGTGCGACTGGGGGCGGCGATGGCGGCCGATCCGGCGCTGGAGGAGATCGAGATCAACCCGGTGCTGCTGCGTGAAACCGGCGCGGTGGCGGTGGATGCCTTGGTGAGGAGGGCGGAATGACCGAGATGAAGATGCTGACCGAAGGCCCGCTGCGCACCCGGCGCGAGGGCGCCATTCTGGAGGTGACGCTGGACCGGCCGAAGGCCAATGCCATCGACCATGCGACGAGCCGGATCATGGGCCTCGCCTTCCGCGCCTTCCGCGACGATGACAGTCTGCGGGTGGCGATCCTGCGGACCGAGGGCGAGAAGTTCTTCTGCCCCGGCTGGGACCTGAAGGCCGCCGCCGGCGGCGACGCGGTGGATGACGATTACGGCGTCGGAGGCTTCGGCGGCTTGCAGGAACTGCCGAACCTCAACAAGCCGGTGATCTGCGCGGTGCAGGGCATCTGCTGCGGCGGCGGGCTGGAACTGGCGCTGTCCTGCGACCTGATCCTGGCGTCGGACCGCGCCACCTTCGCGCTGCCGGAGATCCGCTCGGGCACGGTGGCGGACGCGGCCTCGATCAAGCTTCCGAAGCGCATCCCCTATCATGTGGCGATGGACCTGCTGCTCACCGGCCGCTGGTTCGACGCCGAGGAGGCGCTGCGCTGGGGGCTCCTGCGCGAGATCACCACGCCGGAGGAGCTGCTGCCCAAGGCCTGGGAACTGGCGCGGATGCTGGCGGACGGCCCGCCGCTGGTCTTCGCCGCGATCAAGGAGATCGTGCGCGAGGCCGAGAACATGCGCTTCCAGGACGCGCTGAACCGGGCGATGCGGCGGCAATTCGCGACGGTCGACAGGCTCTATGGCAGCGAGGACCAGTTGGAGGGCGCCCGCGCTTTCGCGGAAAAGCGCGATCCGGTCTGGAAGGGGCGCTGAGGCGGAGGGCTGGGAGAGGCGCCGTTCTGCCTTGCTTTCCTTCCCGCAAAATCGGGGGCAGGGGGCAGTTGCCATGGTCTACCGCGAAGATATGGGTCGTAATCCACCCCGCGTGACAGAGGGCAGTGCCTGACCGCCGGGTGGGCGCTGTGACGACTGAGGTCATCGCTTTATGGCTGAGCACCGCCTAACTCCGATCCCCGCGCTTACGTCCCCGAAGCGCCCGCCCGAGGGGGCGGTCGGGCGCTGCCCGGCGGCACTGCGTGCCTTGTTCCGGGCATGGGAC
>JBDHSR010000050.1:0-13446 GCA_039808305.1 Gemmobacter sp.
GACAAGGGACGGGCGGCACCCCACCCGTCGCCCCGGCACTCGCGCCGGATGCCCGCATCCCGCCGCGACAGGCCGGCACCCGCGCGGGAAGCCCGTCCTTCCCGGACCGGCAGCACCCGCCCCCTGCCGCAAGGGCCGCGACGCGGCGCTATCGGAAGATAGCGCATCGCGATCTTGTGACGGCGGGCACGGGCTCGACGGAATCTGTAGAATGATTTCGATAAGCCGCAGAACGGCTTGTTCCATCCTCACATCGTCGGGAAACAAAAGATGACCAAGTTTCTGGCAGCCTGCCTTGCCCTTCTGCTATCGTCCCTAACGGCCGCCGCCGATACGGCGGACGTGTTCGACTTCAGCTTCCATACCAGCGCGAGCGACACCTACATCACCAATCTCGGCACCGGCAGCCGGTCGGTGATCGGCCAGTTCACCGGAAGCAACGGAACCCTGACCGGCTTTTCGGGCACCTTCACCGCACCGAATGCGGGCTGGCAGCTCGGCACCGGCGACCTGACGCATTTCACCGGCCTCTACAACACCGTGACCGGCGCGCTGATCACGCTCACCTTCCGCTTCAACACCCAGGTGGGCGATGCCGGATATTACCTCTACACCTTCGGCGCGGGCAGCAACGAGCCGGACCGGGATACCCTGTCCTTCAAGAAGAACGGGACCGCCGGCCTGCAAGTCGCCGAAGTGACCGCGAACTGGAGCGCGGTCTCGGCCGTTCCCGAGATGGATGGCGCGGGGCTGGCCTCCGCCCTGTTCGTCTTCCTCGCGGCGCTCGCCTGGCTCGCGCAGCGCAAGCGCGGCGGCGCGGCGCCGACCGGCAGCCTCGCCTGATCCGCATTTCCCGCATCGCGACGACGAGGCCCGGCACGCGCCGGGCCTCGTTTTCATTCGGGCCCCGCCGGATCGCGCGGGTTCAGGCCGCCGGCGCCCGGCGCCATCCGGGCGCGAGACCGACATATTGCAGCCTCCGCCCGAACCAGACCGTGACCGCCAGCAGCGGGAAGGAGGTCATCACCAGCGCGTGATTATGGGTGAGCGAGGTGATGGTCAGCGCCATCAGGCCGATATAAAGCGCCTGCGACCATATATCCCCCGCCATGCCGCGATTGAATATCCGGCGCATGACGTGGAAGATCACGAAGAAATAGAGCGCACCCGCCAGACCGAAATCGTTATAGGCGCTTCCGAGCCCGGTCTGCGTGGTGCCGAGCTGGTAATTGTAGCCGTATCGCGATTCGATCTCGTCATAGATTCCGGTATTGTCGCCCTGCTTCCCGCGATTGTTCCCCAGATAAAGCGCCGTCTTCACCTCGGGCCCGAAGATCTGGCCGGGGAAATACTGGAAGACGAAGCGGTTCCAGGTCTGCGAGCCCAGGCCGAAACCGCCGGTCTCGGCCCGCAGCGCCATGATGTGGATCGCGTTCTTCACGTCGGGCGCATCCCCCACATTGTCGCGCATCTCATGCTCCACATCCACGCGCGCCCAGAGCGCGGGGCTGAGGATCGAGGGCCGGATCCCGGTTTCCTCCTCGATCTGGCTGGAGGCGGTGCGCAGCGGGCCGATCACGTAGACCACCACGGAAAACGAGGCCGCGACGAGGACCAGCGCGAGAACCGGCACCCGGATGCCGCGGGCGAACCACAGACCGATCAGCACCGTCATGAGAAAGCCCATGATCTCGGTCCGCCGCAGGCCCACCATCACCAGCGGCAGCGTCGTGGACAGGTTCAGCAGGAACAACAGCAGGAAAACCGCCGAGGGCCGCCGCAGGAACAGCAGCAGCGACAGGGCGAAGGTGACATGGCGGATCATCCCGAAGAAGGCGAGGATGGTGATCGGCCCGCTCCATTGCGAAACGCCCTCCATTTCGAGCGACATCGCCCCGATCCTGAGGTTGATCCCGACGCTGACCGCCGTCAGCACGCATGCCGGAACGATCATGTCGCCGGTGCGCGATCCGCCCGGCGCGGAGGGACCGGCGCGGAGCGGCGCGCTATACCAGCCCACCCATCCCGCCGCGAGCGAGAGGCAGGCCATGGCGACGAACTCGGCCAGACCCCGCGCCGGCAGGGCCTGGCCCGCCATGATGGTATGGAGCTGCGGCAGGACCCAGCTCAGGTAAAGCGCGCCATAGAGCACGGTCAGCCGGATATAGGGCACCGGCTGCATCATCCCATGCGCCAATACGGCCAGCGTCAGAAACAACAGTATGGCCATCGCCTCTCCCCGCCCGCAGATCCGCCTTCTTCAGGAAAGGCGATCTGCCGAGCCGTCCCCATGTCGCGCCCGATTTCAGATTTCCGGCCACCCGCCGCGTATCGCGCATCCCGGTCCGGCGTGAATTCGGGATTGCCATGGCGGGACCGGCAAAGGGAATTGGCATTCAGAAAGCATTTCCCCGAATATACCGCCGAGGAATTGCACGATGCGCAATGTCCGTATTCCGGTGCTATTGCCCCGCTTTCCGCAAGTCAACACGCGCGGCGAAACGGAACCCGCCGGAATCTTCAGATAGCTAAATCCTATCTTTCGACAATGCCCGGCCGCGCCGATCCCGCGGCAAATCCGGTCAGGTGATGCCGAGATCGCGCGCCAGGATCACCGCCTGGGTGCGGTTCTGCGCACCCAGCTTGCGACAGATCGAGGTGACGTGCATCTTCACCGTCGGCTCGGCCAGACCGAGATCGGCGGCGATCTCCTTGTTCTGGCGCCCCTCGGCGAGATGGCGCAGCACCGCCATCTCACGCTCGCTCAGCGTGCCGTGCGGCACTCTTTGCGCCGAGCGCGGCGGCGGGCGGGTCAGTTCGAAGGGCAGATACTGCTCGCCGGCCTGCATGAAGCGGATCGCGTTGACGAGGCTGCGCGCCGCCGTGGTCTTGAGCACGATCCCCGCCGCGCCGGCATTCATCAGCTCGCCCACCATCCGCGGCGTCGGGTTGCCGGTCAGGATGGCGACCGGCCCGCCCTTCTGGTGCCGCAGGGCGCGGCGCAAGCCGCTGACCCCGTTCATGCCCGGCATGTTGAGATCCAGCAGCACCACGTCGAACGGCCCCTCGGCGACAAGCCGCGCCTCGGCCTCGGTCAGCGAACGGGCCATGGTCACCTGCATGCCGGCGGTCTGCGTCAGATACAATCCGAACAGTTCGAGGACCATCTCATGATCGTCGGCAAGCAGGATCCGGAGCGGCCGCTCCTCGCCGGGGCCGGTTCTGTCGGGCATGTCCTCCGTTCTCCTGGGATGCGTCATCGCGTTCACCGGCATGAAAGATACCCCAGAGATGTGGCCATTCGAAGGCAGCGCGACAATCTGTAGGAGAATTCATGCCGATGCGAGGGGTCATGACGAAAGCAGAGGCGGATACATCCTTTGGGATGGCCCATACATACCTCTGCGATGTGGTTGCACGGGCTGGCTTTGCTAAGGTCGGGGTGTCGAAACTCCCTGCCGGCTCCGGAGAGGCCCGTATCATGTTCCTGCGTAACGCCGTTCTCGCCGCCTGTCTCGCCCTCTCGCTGCCGGCGACGCCCGGCCGGGCCGAACCGATCCTGACCGTCGCCGGCCCGGCCCGGCAGGTCGATCTCGACATGGCGGCGCTGGAGGCCCTGCCGCAGGTCAGCTTCGCCACCTCGACCGTCTGGACCGACGGCACGCACCAGTTCTCGGGCGTTCCGCTGAAGGCGCTGCTCGCGGCGCAGGGGATCACCGGCGGCGCGGTCAAGGCCATCGCGCTGAACGATTACAGCGTCACCATCCCGGTCGACAGCCTGGAGGATACGGCGCCGATCCTCGCGACGCGGATCGACGGCAAGACCTTCTCGCGCCGCGAGAAGGGGCCGATCTGGCTGATCTATCCCTTCGATGCGGCCGAGCGGTTCAGGACGGAGCTGATCTTCGGCCGCAGCATCTGGCAGTTGCGCCGGCTGGAGGCCATCCATTCCGTCCCGTGACATGGCTACGCTGAACGACGACGCCTTCCCCATCGAGGAGGGCATGCGCCAGCCCTCCTTCGCGGCGGCGCGGGTGATCGGCGCCATGATCATCGTCGCGGTGGTGCTGGGCATCGCGATCTTCGTCTTCGGCGAGATCGACCGCCAGCTCGACCGCGCGCGGGAGGCGGAGTCCGACAACCGCACCTGGGTTCTGGCCCAGCTTCAGGTCGATCTGCAACGGCTCCAGATCGCCACCCATCGCGCGATGGAAACGCCCGGGGCCGAACGGCTGGAGGAGGTCCGGCTGGCCTACGACATCCTGTTCAGCCGGGTCGACCTGATGCGCCGGACCATGACGCTCGACGGCCTGCCGCTGCGCGACAGCGCCGGCTGGCACGAGCTGGCCGGCCCGGAGGGGCTGGTCGCCCGGACCGAGCGCGCGATGGGGCTGCCGGATGCCCGCCTCGCCGCGGCGCTGCCGGGGCTTTCGGCCGAGTTGCGGACGGTGGCGGCGCAGGTGCGCGAGGCGATCGTCGCGGCGCTGGTGGCCAGCATGGCGCAGGGCGACATGGCGCGCGAGGATCTGCGCACCGCGCTGCACGCCTTCAGCATGGCGCTGATCGTCATCGTCGCGGCGCTGGTGCTGCTGGTGCTGACGGTCTATTTCCAGGGACGGGCGCAGGCGCGGCAGGCCGCGATGCTGAAACTCGCCGTGCGCAACCTGCGCAGCGTGGTCGAGGCGTCGCATGACAGCGTGCTGCTGGTCAGCGAGACGGGCTGGATCGTCGGCGCCAACCGCGCCGCCGAGGAGATGCTGGGCGGGATACCCAGGGAGGGCGATCCGGCGCGGCATGTCTCGCATTTCCTGCGCGCGGGCGATTTCGGCGCGCTGGCCGGCTGCGTGCGGCACCAGACGGTCTGCCATCGCGGCGACGGCCGGACGCTTCCGGTCGAGATCAGCGTGGCCGGCGCCAGCGCCGGCTCGGGCAAGCGCTTCCACATCGCCTTCCTGCGCGACATGTCGGCCCAGATCGAGCGCGAGGACCAGCTCGCCGCCGCGCTGGAAACCGCCCGCCAGGGCGAGGAGGCCAAGGCCCGCTTCCTCGCCGTGATGAGCCACGAGATGCGCACGCCCCTGAACGGGCTGATCTCGGCCATCGACATCCTGGAGACCACGACCGATCTGGATCCGCATCAGGCCTGGCTGGTCGAGGTCATGCGCGATTGCGGGCAGGCAACCCTGGAGGAGGTGAACAACGTGCTGCAACTGGCCCATCTTTCCTCGGTCGAGGGGCGGGAACACGCCATGACGACATTCTCGCTGCCCGAGATGCTGCAACAGCAGGTGCAGCAGTTCCAGGCCGGGGCGCTGCGGCGCGGCAACACGCTGGAGCTGCGGATCGCGCCGGAGGCGCGGGTGGCCATCCACGCCTCGTTGCAGCTTCTGCGGCGGGTGCTGAACAACCTGCTGTCCAATGCGGTGAAGTTCACCAGCGAGGGCCGCATCACCGTCGCGCTGGCGGCGCGGCCGGCGGAAGGGCCGGGCCGGCTCGCCATAACGCTGTCGGTCTCGGATACCGGGATCGGCATCTCGCCCGCCAATCTGGAGCGGATCTTCCACAATTTCGAGACGCTCGACAGCTCTTACTCCCGGGTGCAGGAGGGCAGCGGTCTCGGCCTCGGCATCGCGAAGCTGGCGATGGAGGCGATGGGCGGCCGGATCGGGGTCGAAAGCACGCCGGGCAGCGGCAGCCGCTTCACCCTGCGCTTCGAGGCCGAGGCGCGCGCCGCCCCGCCGCCGCAGCCGGCCGAGGGTCCGCTGCCGGAACTCGACCCCGATCCGCGATACGCCCTCCTCGTCGCCGAGGACAACGAGGTGAACCGGGTGCTGCTGGTGCGCCAGCTCGAACGTTTCGGGCACCGGGTCACGGCGGCGGCCGACGGGCGGGCGGCGGTCGACGCGGTGCGGGCGGGCGGGCGGTTCGACGCCATCGTGATGGATGTCTCGATGCCGGGGATGGACGGCCTCACCGCGACGCGGCTGCTGCGCGGCGAAGGCTTGGCGGCCGGGGTGCCGATCATCGCGCTGACCGCGCAGGCCGACAGCGCCCGCGCCGCAAGCTTCCGCGCCGCCGGCATGACCGAGGTCGTCACCAAGCCGGTGCAGACCGAGCGGCTGCTGGCGCTGATCCAGTCCCTGCTGCGGCGTCCCACGGGCGCACGGCCCGGCGAGACCGGGCAGTTGATCGACACCGCCGCGATCCGCGAGCTGATCGAGGATGTCGGCGTCGACTTCCTGCACGACATGGCCGCGAAGCTGCGGCAGAGCCTGCACACCGCCTTCGCCGATCTGGAAACCGCCGCCGCCGCGCGCGACATGGCCCGCATCGCCGAGGTCGCCCATCAGGCGGCCGGGGCGACGGCGGTGCTGGGCTTCGCCGTGCTCTCGCAGGAGCTGGCCCGGCTGGAGCGCCATGCCCGCGAGGGCCGCGACACGGCGGCGCTGGATCTCTGCGGGCAGCTCCGCGATCTGGCCCGGCAGAGCGAGGCGCAGTTCGACGCGGTGCTGGCCGTCCGCTGACCGCCATCGCAAGAGCGCCCGGAAGAGAGCCGGATCCTCTTCCGACAGCGCGATCTTTCCGCTCCGCCGCCCTATGCTCGGGAGGCAGTGCGCTTCATCCGGCGATACCGGTTTGCCCCCGACAAGTGAGCGGCGTTCCGGACCGTTGTTTCGACTGGCAGCGTCCCAGGGACGGAAAGCCGACCCGCCGGCCCGGATGAAGCGGACTGCACACCCAGGTATCCCGATACCTGCCTCAAGAGACACTGCCGCCTCGCCCGGGCGCTCCGGCGCCCGGGCCTTTTTGCCCGCCCCGGAGGGCGCAGCCGCCTCGGCCGCCCCCCTCCCGCCGGCATCCCTCGCGTCGCGAAGGAAGGCGTTACAACGACGATCCCCCGATGGGACTAACCGCTGCCATCGGGATGCGCCCCGCCGCGACACAGCCGCCGCTCCCCGACAGACCCCGCGCGGAGGCCCGGCCGCGAACGCGGCAAGGCGTCCCGGCCCCGCGCGCGGCCTTGCCCCCTATACCGCCAGGCAGGCGTATTTCAGGTCGAGATAATCCTCGATCCCGTGGCGCGAGCCTTCGCGGCCGAGGCCGGATTGCTTGACGCCGCCGAAGGGGGCGACCTCGGTCGAGATCAGCCCGGTATTCACCCCGACCATGCCGTATTCCAGCCCCTCCATCATCCGCCAGACCCGGCCGATGTCGCGGGTATAGACATAGGAGGCGAGGCCGAATTCGGTGGCGTTGGCGGCGGCCAGCACCTCGGCCTCGGTCCCGAAGCGGAACACGGGGGCGAGCGGGCCGAAGGTCTCCTCGCGCGCCACGGCCATTTCGGCGGTGACGCCGGTCAGCACGGTCGGGCGGAAGAAGGTGCCCTCCAGCCGGGTGCCGCCGGTCAGAACCCGCGCGCCCCCGGCCCGCGCGTCGGCGACATGCGCCTCGACCTTGGCGAGCGCGGCGGGGGTGATGAGCGGGCCGATCTCGGAGCCGGGCCGGTCGCCCGGGCCGACGCGCAGCGCCGCCACCGCCTCGGCCAGCCTTGCCGCGAAGGCGTCATGGATGCCGGCCTGCGCATAGATCCGGTTGGTGCAGACGCAGGTCTGCCCGGCATTGCGGAATTTCGAGGCGATGCAGCCCGCCACCGCCGCCTCCAGATCGGCGTCGTCGAAGACGATGAAGGGCGCGTTGCCGCCGAGTTCCAGCGACAGTTTCTTGATCTGCGCCGCGCCCTGCCGCATCAGGATGCGCCCCACATTGGTCGAGCCGGTGAAGCTGATCTTCCTCACCGTGGGGTTCTCGCAGAATTCGAGCCCCAGCCCCACCGCGTCGGAAGAGGGCAGGACCGACAGCAGCCCCTTCGGCACCCCCGCCCGCTCCGCCAGCACGGCGAGCGCCAGGGCGGAAAGCGGCGTCTCGGCGGCGGGCTTCGCCACGATGGCGCAGCCGGCGGCGAGCGCGGGGGCGAGCTTGCGGGCGATCATCGCATTGGGGAAGTTCCATGGCGTGATCGCCGCCACCACGCCGACCGGCTGGCGGATCACCATCAGGCGCTTGTCGCGCTGGTGGCCGGGGATCGTCTCGCCGTAGATCCGTTTCGCCTCCTCGGCGAACCATTCGATATAGGAGGCGCCGTAGAGGATTTCGCCCTTCGCCTCGGCCAGCGGCTTGCCCATCTCGGCGGTGAGGATCGCGGCCAGATCGTCGGCATTCGCCACCACCAGATCGTGCCAGCGGCGCAGGATCGCGGCGCGCTCCTTGCCGGTATGGGCGGCCCAGGCGGGCTGCGCCGCGGCGGCGAGCGCGATGGCGCGGGCGGCATCGGCGCGGGAGCAATCGGCCACCTCGGCCAGCAGCGTGCCATGCGCGGGGTCGCGCACCGGCAGCCGCCCGGCGGTCTCGTGCCAGTCGCCGCCGAGGAAGGCGCGGGTTTCCAGCAGGGAGGGATCGGCGAGCCGCATCTCAGCCCCGCACGAAGGCATGGGCCGCCTCGGGCGACCAGCGGACATGCAGCCGGTCGCCGCGCGCCAGCTTGCCGGTCAGCGGATGGCCGAAGTTCAGCCGCACCGACAGCGCGCCGCCCCAGCCGGTGCGGGCGGCGACGGTCGTGTTGTTGCCGAGGAAGGTCATGTCCTCGACCGTGACGGGCAGCGAGGCGCCCTGCGGCCCGGCCTCGGCCGAAAGCTCGATCCGTTCGGGGCGCAGCATCAGCTCCGCCGGCTGGCCGGCGTGGCCCTGCCCGTGCAGCGGCACCGCCGCGACCACCGTGCCGTCGGCGAAGCGCAGCGCCGCGCGGTCGCCCGAGACGGTTTCCAGCGCGCCGCCCAGAAAGGCGCTGTCGCCGATGAAATCGGCCACGAAATGCGTGGCGGGATCGGCGTAGAGTTCCGGCCCGGTGCCGACCTGCTCGATCTTGCCGCGGTTGAAGATCGCGATGCGGTCGGAAAGCCGCAGCGCCTCTTCCTGGTCGTGGGTGACGTAGAGGATGGTGACGCCGGTCTCCTGATGGATGCGGCGGATCTCGAACTGGATCTCCTCGCGCAGCTTCTTGTCGAGCGCCGAGAGCGGCTCGTCCATCAGCAGCACCGGAGGGTCGTAGACCAGCGCGCGCGCCAGCGCGACGCGCTGCTGCTGGCCGCCGGACATCTTCGCGGGCATCCGGTCCTCGAACCCCTCCAGCCGCACCAGCTTCAGCGCGCGCTTCACCCGCTCGTCCACCTCGGCCTTGCCCATGCGGCGCACCCGCAGCGGGAAGGCCACGTTCTCGCCCACGCTCAGATGGGGAAACAGCGTGTAGCGCTGGAACACCATGCCGATATTGCGCTTGTGCGAGGGGGTGGACAGGATCGACCTGCCGCGGATGGTGATGTCGCCCGCGCTCGGATCCTGAAAGCCGGCGAGGATGTAGAGCGTCGTCGATTTGCCCGAGCCGGAGGGGCCGAGAAAGGTCATGAACTCGCCCTCGGCGATCGACAGTTCGACATGATCGGTGGCGACGACCTCGCCGAACACCTTGCGGATGCCGTTGATGTGCAGATAGGGCGTGGTCATCTGGATTTACCTTTGCGGATCAGGGCGGCGACGATCATCAGAAGCACCGTCAGCGCGACAAGCAGGGTGGAGGCGGCGGCGATCACCGGGGTCAGATCCTGGCGCAGGGTGGTCCAGACCTTGACGGGAAGGGTTTGAAGGCTGGGCGAGGCCATGAAGATCGCCAGCACCACCTCGTCCCAGGAGATCAGGAACGAAAAGATCGCGGCCGAGAACAGGCCATGGCTGATCGCGGGCAGGGTGACGCGGAACCGCGCCTCCCAGGGCGAGGCGCCGCAGAGGATGGCGGCATCCTCGATGGCCGGGTCGAAGGTCTCCAGCGCGCCCGAGATGGTGATGACGGAGAACGGCAGCGCCACGATCAGATGGGCGATCACGAAGCCCGGCAGCGTGCCGTTCAGCCCCAGCCGCAGGAAGGCGGCGTAAAGCGCCACGGCGACGATGATCACCGGCAGCACCATCGGCGTGAGGAAGAACGCCCTGAGGACGGCGCGGCCGCGGAACCTGCCCCGCACCAGCGCCAGCGAGACCAGCAGGCCGAGCGCCACCGACAGCACCATCACGAGGACCGCGATCTTGGCCGAGGTCAGCGCCGCCCCGATCCAGCGCGGATCGGCGAACAGCTCCTCGTACCATTTCAGCGTCCAGCCCGGCGGCGGGAAGATCAGCCAGCGCGAATTGCCGAAGGACAGCGCGACGATGAAGAGGATCGGCAGCAGCAGGAACAGCGTCATCAGCGCGCAGATCCCCGACAGCACCCATTTCCAGGCCCCGAGCTTGTGGAAATCGAGCAGCATCAGCGCGCCTCCTCTTTCGGCTCGAAGAACCGCAGTTGCACGGCGTAGAGGCCGAGCGTGACCACCAGCAGGATGAAGGCGGCGGCCCCGCCCATGCCCCAGTTGACCAGGCTCTGGACCTGCTGGGCGATCATCTCGGCCAGCATCATGTTCGCGGTGCCGCCGAGCAGCGAGGGCGTCACGAAATAGCCCAGCGACATGACGAAGACCATGAGCCCGCCCGAGGCGATGCCGGGCGCGGCGAGCGGCAGGAGCACGCGGGTCAGCGCCTGCCACCGCGACGCGCCGCACAGCGCCGCGGCCTGGAGGATCGCCGGGTCGATCTTCCTGATGACGCCCATCAGCGGCAGGATCATGAAGGGCAGCATGATATAGACCATGCCGATGGTGACCCCGACCAGGTTGTTGGTCAGTTGCAGCGGCGCGTCGACGATGCCGAGGCCCATCAGCATCCGGTTGATGAGGCCGGTCTGCTGCAACAGCACCATCCAGGCGTAGGTCCGCGCCAGAAGGTTGGTCCACATCGACAGCAGGATGACGGCGAAGATCACCCCCGCCCAGCGGGGCGGCATGATCGCCAGCGCCCAGGCCACCGGAAAGGCGATCAGCGCAGTGACAAGGGTGACCATCCCGGCCACGAAGAAGGTGTTGAAGAACACCTTGGCATAGGTCATCGACCCGACCAGCGCGGCGTAGTTCTGCAAGCCGGGTTCCGGCTCGGTCACCGAGCGCAGCAGCAGCGACGCGACCGGGATCACGAAGAAGGCCAGCAGCAGCAGGATGGCGGGCATGGCCAGGGCCAGCCCCGACCCCCTGCGCCCCGGGGCGGTGATGATGCTCATGGCGGAGAGTCTCCCAGACAGCGCGGGCGGGGTGCCCGGAGGCCGCGCGCTGCGGCCCCCGGCGGGTCTCGGGGTTACTGGGCCTGCCAGGCGTACCAGCGGTTGCCGATCTCGTCGCGATGCGCGGCCCAGTAGGCCATGTCGGCGTTGATCTGCACGGCGGTCTGCTGGTCGGGCAGCGTGGCGCGGATCGCCTCGTCCATCAGCGCGGCCGAGCCGGTGTTGATCGGGGCATAGCCGGTTTCGGCGGCGAAGGCGGCCTGCGCCTCGGCGCCGGTCGCGGCGGCGATGTATTTCATCGCGGCCTCCTTGTTCTTGGTGCCCTTCGGCACGACCAGCGCGTCGGCGGCGGTGATGTTCTGGTCCCAGCTGATGCCGACATCCATCCCGTCGGCCTGGAGCGCGGCGAGCCGGCCGTTCCAGAAGAAGCCGATCGGCGCCTCGCCCGAGGCCAGAAGCTGCTGCGACTGCGCGCCGCCTTCCCACCAGATGATGTCGCCCTTGATCGTGTCGAGCTTCGCGAAGGCGCGGTCCAGATCCAGCGGGTAAAGCCCTTCGGGCGTCACGCCGTCGGCCAGCAGCGCGGCCTCGATCACGCCCGGCGCCGACCATTTGTAGAAGGTGCGCTTGCCGGGGAATTTCGCGGTGTCGAACAGGTCGGCCAGCGTCGCGGGCTTGGCATCGGCGAAGTTGGCCGGATTGTAGCCCAGCACGAAGGAATAGTAGAACGAGCCCACCGCGAAATCCGACACGAAGCGCGGATCGAGCGCGGCCTTGTCGATCACCGAGAAGTCCAGCGGCTCCAGCAGGCCCTGCTGGCCGGCCTGGATCGCCCAGTCGAATTCCACGTCGACCACATCCCAGGCGGTCGCGTCGGCCTCGACCATGGCCTTGATCTTGCCGTAGTCGGTGGGCCCGTCCATCACGACGTTGATGCCGGTCGCCTCGGTGAACGGCGCGGCCCAGTGCTTGCCCTGCGCGTCCTGGGTGGTGCCACCCCAGGAGGTGAACACCATCTCCTGCGCCGAGGCGCCGGTGGCGAACATCGCCCCGGCGATGGCGGCGGCTTTGACGATATGCTTCATCTTTCTCTCCCTGTTGATCGTATTCTCAGCGCATCACGAACGGATCCGGGATCGGATCGTCAGAGGTGCGCAGCCACACGGTTTTCACCGTGGTATAGTCGAGCGCGGCGGCGAGGCCGCCCTCGCGGCCATGGCCGGACAGCCCGTGGCCGCCGAAAGGCGCGATGGGCGAGACCGCGCGATAGGTGTTGACCCAGACGATGCCGGCGCGCAGGCCCCGGATCATCCGGTGCGCCCGCGTCAGGCTGCGGGTGAACACGCCCGAGGCGAGGCCGAAGGCCGTGTCATTGGCGATCCGCAGCGCCTCCGCCTCGTCGCGGAAGGCCACGACCGACAGCACCGGGCCGAACAGCTCCTCGGTGACCGAGGGCGCGTCCGGCACGGCCGAGCAATCGAGGATGGTGGGCGGGAAATAGAACCCCTCGCCCGCCGGCGCCCGGCCGCCGGCGACCAGCCGCGCGCCCTTCTCCAGCGAAGCCGCCACCAGCCGCTCGATGCGGTCGCGCTGCCGGCGGGTGCAGAGCGGGCCGACCTCGGTCGCCATGTCGCCGGGCGGGCCGATCCGCACCGCCTCGGCCTTGGCCTTGAGGCGGGCGAGGAAATCCTCGCGGATGCTCTCCTGCACCAGCAGCCGGGATCCGGCGACGCAGCTTTGCCCGGTGGCGGCGAAGATGCCCGCCACCTGCGCATTCGCCGCGCTGTCGAGATCGGCGTCCTCGAAGACGATGAAGGGCGACTTGCCGCCGAGCTCCAGCGAGGTTTTCGCCAGGTTCCCGGCCGAGCCGCGCACGATATGGCGCGCGGTCTCCGGCCCGCCGGTGAAGGCGATATGGGCGACCTTCGGATGGGTGGCCAGCGCCTGCCCCGCCTCCGGCCCGCCGGTCAGGATATTCACCACGCCGGGCGGGAAACCCGCCTCGTGCACCAGCCGGGCGAATTCCAGCAGCGGCGCCGGGCCGTCCTCGCTGGCCTTCACCACCAGGGTGCAGCCCGCCGCCAGCGCCGGGCCGATCTTCACCGCCGACAGGAACAACTGGCTGTTCCACGGCACGATGGCGGCCACCACCCCCACCGGCTCGCGCCGCAACCAGACCTCCATGTCGGGCTTGTCGATGGGCAGATGCGCGCCTTCGATCTTGTCGGCCAGCCCCGCGTAATAGCGGT
>JBDHSR010000051.1:0-13237 GCA_039808305.1 Gemmobacter sp.
TTCCCCCGCCCGGAACAAGGCACGCAGTGCCGCCGGGCAGCGCCCGACCGCCCCCTCGGGCGGGCGCTTCGGTGACATTTGCGAGATGATCTGAGTTAGGCGGAGCTCAGCCATAAAGCGACGACCACAGCCGGAGTTGCGCCCACCCGGCGGCCGGGCGCCGCCCTCCACCTGCGGAGGATGGCGAGGGTGGAGGCGATAGTCCGCGGCAAAGGCCCGTGCCTCACGGATCCGCCTCCCTAGGCCAGCGGATAGGACGTCAGCAACTCGTAGCGCGGCCCGGCGCCACCCAGATGCGAGGCGTAGAGCCCGATCTCCGATACCATCCACGGCCCGGCCCGGAAGCCCTGTTCGGCCACCACAGCCGCCTCCAGCCGCAGCCGCGCCGCCTCTTCCATCGCGCCGCAACGGCCCAGCGTGACATGCGGGGTGAACCCCTTGGGCAGCGTCACGCCCGCCTGCACCGCCACCCGCGCCGCCTTGGCCTGCACCCGGCGCAGCGCCTCGCTGTCCTCCACCCCCGCCCAGACCACGCGCGGCTTCGCCCCGCCGAAGATGCCCACGCCCGACAGCATGAGCGGGAAGGGCTCCGCCCGCAGCGCCTCCAGCCCGTCATGCACCGCCTCCAGCACCCTATCGGGCTGCTCGCCGAGGAAGGCGAGCGTCAGGTGCAGATCCTCCGGCTCCTGCCGGCGTGGCAGCGGCAGCAGATGCTGGAGCAGGACCAGCCGGGCGCGCACCTCCTCGGGCGGGGCGATGGCGACGAAGGCGCGGATCATCGCGGCACCGGCGCCGGTTTCGACCGACTCATCTGTCTTTCCCCCCTCATGTCCGCAACTGGAATTTCAACCATTTCTTCGCTATATTCACGATACAAAATTCAGCAAGACCCGCGCAGGCAGCGGGCCGGAACCGAGGCGAGCCGTGACGCGTGATGCAAAGCCCCTGTCGTCCCTCCGGGACGAGGCGGAAACCCGCACCCAATATGGTGCCCTGTGCTGGCGCCGCGCGAAGGACGGCGTGGAGGTGTTGCTCATCACCAGCCGCGATACCGGGCGCTGGGTGATCCCGAAGGGCTGGCCGATCAAGGGGCTGTCGCCCGAAGCCTCCGCCGCGCGCGAGGCCTGGGAGGAGGCGGGGGTGGAGGGCGAGGCCGATCCGCATTGCCTCGGCCTCTATTCCTACGACAAGGGGCTCGGCCCGGCCAACGGGCCGCAGCGGCAGGTGCCCTGCATCGTCGCGGTCTATTCGCTGCATGTGAAGGATCTGGCCGACCGCTTCCCCGAGGTGAAGCAGCGCCGGCGCAAGTGGTTCGCGCCGCGCAAGGCCGCCCGCAAGGTGGCGGAGCCGGAATTGCGGGCGCTGCTCGCCGGGCTCGACCAATGGCCGGGCAACCGGACGGGCGCTTGATTTCCCCGGCCCGGCGGGCCATGTCAGGAAGGCAAGGTCCCGACAGGTCACGCCATGATCCGCTTCTCGCTGCGCTGCGCGCAAGGCCATGATTCCGAAAGCTGGTTCGCCTCCGGCGCGGCTTTCGACGATCTGAAGGCGCGCGGGCTGGTGCAATGCGCGGTCTGCGGCTCGCCCGAGGTGGAAAAGGCGCTGATGGCCCCGGCCGTCGCCAAGGCCGAGGAAGACCCCCGCCCCTTGTCGCGGCCCGGCTCCGAGATCGAGACCGCGCTCGCCGCCCTGCGCCGCGAGGTGGAGGCCAATTCCGAATATGTCGGGATGAACTTCGTTGCCGAGGCGCGCCGCATCCATGCCGGCGACGCGCCCGAACGCTCGATCTACGGCGAGGCGAGACCCGACGAGGCGCGGCGCCTGCTGGAGGACGGCGTTCCCGTCGCCCCCCTGCCCTTCCTGCCGCCGCGCAAGGCCAACTGACTAGATCTGGCGCTCCGGGATCTGCACCACCAGCCCGTCCAGCGCCTCGGTCACCTTGATCTGGCAGGTCAGCCGCGAGCGGACCGGATCGGGATTCCAGGCGAAATCCAGCATGTCCTCCTCCATCGCGTCCTTCGCGGGCAGCCGCTCCACCCAGGCCGGGTCGACATAGACATGGCAGGTGGAACAGGCGCAGGCCCCGCCGCAATCGGCCTCGATGCCCGGCACGCCGTTGTCGCGCGCGCCCTCCATCACGGTCAGGCCGTTGGCCACGTCGATCACATGGGCCTTGCCGCCATGTTCCAGATAGGTGATCTTCGCCATATCGAAAACGCCTCTCGCTGCCTCGCTGCGGCAGACATAGGCCAAATCCCGGCGGTCTTCCAGTGCGCCGGCGACACCTGCCGGCCCCCTTCCGCCACGGCGCTTTTGCCGCTACTCTGCCCGCGCCCGGACAGGGCCAAGACCGGGCAGCCGAGAGTGATGATCCGTTTCACCGCCTTCTTTCCCATCGTGCTGACGCTGCTTTGCGCCTGCCAGTCCGGCGGGACGCGGGCGCCCGAACAGGCCGACCTTTCCGCCGCGCTGCTGCGCGCGAAAGGTCCGCTGGCCGCGCCGCCCACCGACCGGCCGGGGCAATGCTGGGCGACGGATGTGACGCCCGCGGTTTTCGAAACCGTCTCCGAGCAGGTTCTGGTCAGCGAGGCCGTCACCGACGAGGCCGGCCGCGTCGTCACCCCGGCGAGTTTCCGCACCGAGGTGCATCAGCGCATGGTGAAGGACCGCGAGGGCGTGCATTTCCGCAGCCCCTGCCCCGAGGAGATGACGGTGGAATTCGTCGCCTCGCTGCAAAGGGCGCTGAAGGCGCGCGGCTATTACCTGCTGCCGGTCACCGGCCGGATGGATGGCCCCACCGGCGCGGCGATCCGCCGCTTCCAGGCCCCGCTCGGTCTCGACAGCCCGGTGATCTCGCTGGAAGGCGCGCGCGCCCTGGGCCTTGTCGCCGCCGACCGGAAGGATTTGTAGGCGCGCCCGGCCTTGCGGCGGTATGCCCCGCCCGGAGCGGCTCCGGACGGGGCGGGAGGTCACTCGACCGAAAGCGCCACGAAGCGCGGGTCGCCCTCGCGGCGGATCAGCAGCAGGAGCGATTTGCGCCCGGCCTCCTTCGCCTCGTCGATCCGGTCTTGCAGATCCTGCGGCCGCGCCACCTTCTGCTGGCCGGCCTCCGTGATCACGTCGCCCTCGCGCAGGCCCTTGGTATAGGCTTCCGACGTGCCGTCGACCTTGGTGATGACCAGCCCCTCGGCGCCGTCGCCCAGCCCGAGCTGCTCGCGCTGCTCGTCGGTCAGGGCCGAGACGGTCAGGCCCAGAAGCTGCTTCTCGGCCGGGGCCTCGGATTTGCCGGGGGCGGAGGTCTCGGACGCCTCGGCCTCCTCGCGGCGGCCCAGCGTGATGGTCAGCGTCTCCGACTTGCCCTCGCGCAGCACGACGACCTTCACCGCCTGCCCGACCGGCGCATCCGCCACCCGGCGCGTCAGGTCGCGCACGCTCTTGATCTCGTTGCCGTCGAAGCTGGTGATCACGTCGCCCGACAGAAGCCCGCCCGCCTTGGCCGGACCCTCCGGCACATCGGTGACCAGCGCGCCCTTGGCGCCCTTGCCGAGGCCCATCGCCTCGGCCACGTCCGGGGTCACGTCCTGGATCCGCACGCCGAGCCAGCCGCGCCGGGTCTCGCCGAACTGGCGGAGCTGGTCCACCACCTTCGACACCACGTTCGAGGCCATCGAGAAGCCGATGCCGATGGAACCGCCGGTCGGCGACAGGATCGCGGTGTTCACCCCGATCACCTGCCCGTCCATGTTGAACAGCGGCCCGCCGGAATTGCCCTTGTTGATCGCGGCGTCGGTCTGGATGTAGTCGTCATAGGTGCCCGAAAGCTCGCGGTTGCGGGCCGAGACGATGCCCGCGCTCACCGAGAAGCCCTGGCCGAGCGGGTTGCCCATCGCCACCACCCAGTCGCCCACCCGCATCAGGTCGCTGTCGCCGAAATTCACATGCGGCAGCGGCTTGTCGCCCTGCACCTTCAGCAGCGCGATGTCGGTCTTGGGATCGGTGCCCACCAGCTTGGCCGGCAGCCGGTCGCCCGAGAAGAACTCGATCTCGATCTGGTCGGCGCCTTCGATGACATGGTTGTTGGTGACGATATAGCCGTCCTCCGAGATGACGAAGCCCGAGCCCAGCGCCTCCGACCGGCGCGGCTCGTTGTCGCCGCGACCGCCGTTGAACTGGTCGAAGAAATCCTGGAAGGGCGAGCCCTCCGGCAGGCGCGGCCCGTCCTGGGTCGCCGTCTCGACCACGGCCGAGGTGGTGATGTTCACCACGGCGGGGCTGATCTGCTCGGCCAGGTCGGCGAAGCTCTCGGGGGCACCGCGCGCCTCGGCCTCGGCCACCGGCCCGAGGGCGATGGCCAGCCCGATCAGCGCCGCCCCCATCAGCCGCAGCGGGCCATGCTGGCGCCGCCGGGGGGCGAGGTCCAAATTGGTTGTGGATTGCACCGCAATCTCCTTTCGGTCGCAAATCTCCTCCCCGGATCCGACTCCGGGTTCGGTCTCAACTGAACAGGTAAGTGGGGTTTCGCGCAATGCAAACCCGGTCGCAGCGCGTCAACTGCATGTGACCCTTTGTTGCAAGGGCCGGGCGGGCGTCAGATCGCCCCGAACCGGCGCGCGAGCCAGAGCAGCCCCACCCCGGCCGCGAACCCGGCCAGCCCGCAATACCGCCGCGCCTCGACCGTCAGGCCCGAAAGCCAGGCCAGCAGGCCGAAGATACGCACAGGGGCCAGCGCGAGCGCCAGCCCCTCCACCACGAGCGCACTGCCGAGAACCAGCAGGATCAGCGCCATGCCTCAGTCGCCCGCCGGCGCCGGGCGGCCGCCCTCGGCCTCGCGCAGATATTCGAAGAACTCGCTGTCGGGCGACATCACCAGCGCGCTGTTGCCGGTCTTCAGCGCGCGCTCATAGGCGGTGAGCGAGCGGGTGAAGGCGAAGAACTCGGGATCCCGGCCGAACGCCTCGGCATAGATGCCGTTGCGCCGCGCATCGGCCTCGCCGCGGATCACCTCGGCCTGGCGGCGGGCGTCCGAGGTCACCTCGACCACCTCGCGGTCGGCGGCGGCGCGCACCCGGCTCGCCGCCTCGTTGCCGCGCGCGATCTCGTCGGCGGCCTCGCGCTGGCGCTCGGCCCGCATCCGGGCGAAGGTGGCGGCGAGGTTCTGGTCCGGCAGGTCGGTGCGGGTCAGCCGCAGGTCGATCACCTCGACCCCGAGGCTCGTCGCCTCGCGCTTGGCGATGTCGCGGATGCGGTTCATCAACCCGGTCCGGTCCTCCGACAGCACCGCGTTCGACGGCACCGAGCCCAGCACCTCGCGGATCGCGGCGCTCACCACCGGGTCGAGCCGGGCCTGCGCCGCGTCCACCCCGCCCGGCCCCACCGCCTCGCGGAAGTCGATCAGGTTGACGATGCGCCAGCGCGCGAAGGCGTCGACGATCAGCCGGCGGTTGTCGCGCAGCGTGACTTCGAGCGGCTGGGTCTGGAGACCGAGGATCCGGTCCTCGTAGCGCACGACATCCTGGATGAAGGGCAGCTTGAAGCCGAGACCGGGTTCGCGGATCTCCTGCTTCACCTGGCCGAATTGCAGCACCAGCGCCTGTTCGCGCTCGTCGACGATGAAGACCGAGGACAGCGCGGTCGCGCCGATGGCGATCAGCACCGGCAGAACATATTGGGCCTTCGCCATCTCAGTTGCCTCCGGTCGTGGTGGTGGGCGCGGCGGGTTCCTGCGGGCGGCGCAGGCCGTCCAGCGGCAGATAGGGCAGCACGCCCTCGCTGGCCTTGCCGTCGAGGATCACCTTGTCCACATTGCCCAGCACACCCTCCATGGTTTCGAGATACATGCGCTTGCGCGTCACCTCGGGGGCCTTGGCATATTCCTCGTAGACCGCGAGGAAACGGCTCGCCTCGCCCTGCGCGTCGTTGACCACGCGGGCGCGATAGGCCTCGGCATCCTCCATCAGCCGCGCCGCCTCGCCGCGCGCGCCGGCGGTCACGCGGTTGGCATAGGCGTCGGCCTCCTTCTCCAGCCGGTCGCGCTCCTGCTGCGCGGCCTGCACCTCGCGGAAGGCGTCGCTCACCTCGGCGGGCGGGTCGGCGCGGTTGAAGTTCACCCGCACCACGTTGATCCCCGCGCGGTAGCTGTCGAGCGTGGCCTGCACATTGGCGCGCAGGTCGGCGGCGATCGGGCCGCGCCCGGTATTCAGCACCGGCGTCAGCTCCGACCGGGCGATGATGTCGCGCATCGCCGAGGAGGACACGGCGCGGATGGTATCCGCGGGCTCCGCCAGGTTGAACAGATAGGCCGCCGGATCCGAGACGTTCCAGACCACCTGGAAATCCATATCGACGATGTTCTGGTCGCGGGTCAGCATCAGCCCGCTATCCATCTCGCCGTTGCGGCCCGAGCCGATGTCGGTGGTCCGCTCGCCCGTCACCTGCACCACCTCGGCGGTGACCAGCGGCCAGGGCGCGAAGTTCAGGCCCGGATTGCCGATGGAGCTGAATTCGCCCAGGAACAGCTCGACCGAGCGCTCCTCGGGCTTCACCGTGTAGAAGGAGAGATAGCTCCAGAGCCCCAGCACCACCAGCGCGCCCAGCATCAGCCCCTGTTTCGAGAAGATCGGCCCGAGCGGGCTGCCATTGCCGCCCCCCGGCCCGCCGCCCCCGCCGGAGCGGCCCCGGCCGCCCATCAGCACGCGAAGCTGCTCCTGCCCCTTCTTCACGATCTCGTCGATCTCGGGGATCTGCGGCCCTTCATTGCCCGGCCGGCGCGGCCCGCGACCGTCATTGCGGTTGTCGCGGTTGTCGCCTCCGCCTCCGCCCCAGGGACCACCAGATGACATCTTCTACCTCAGTCTTGTTCCGTTTCCTGCTAACTGGTCATTCCGGCGGGAAAATCAACCCTGAAACGCCCCGTCGGTCCGATCAGTCGCGGCGCACCGGGGCGCGCAGCGTCACCAGTTCCTCGGCCATGGTCGGATGGACGGCGACGGTGCGGTCGAAATCCTCCTTCGTGGCGCCCATCCTCACCGCGATGGCGGCGAGCTGGATGAGCTCGCCCGCGCCGGGGCCGACGATATGGCAGCCCAGCACCTTCCGGCTGGCCTGGGAGACCACAAGCTTCATCAGCACCCGGTCCTCGCGCCCGGCGAAAAGGCTGCGCATCGGGCGGAAGCTGGCGGCATAGACCTCGATCTTCTCCCGCGCGCGGGCGGCTTCCTCGGTCAGCCCCACCGTGCCGAGCTCCGGCTGGGTGAACACCGCCGAGGGCACGAGATCGTGCTCCGCCCGGCGCGGCTCGCCGCGGAACACGGTGTCGGCGAAGGCGTGCCCCTCGCGGATCGCGACGGGGGTGAGGTTGATGCGGTCGGTCACGTCGCCCACCGCGAAGATCGAGGGGACGGCGGTCTGGCTCCAGCCATCCACCACGATCTCGCCGCGCCTGCCGATCTCCACGCCCAGCGCCTCCAGCCCGAGGCCGGCGCTGTTCGGCACCCGGCCGGTGGCGTAGAGCACCAGGTCGAACTCCTCCGCCCCGGCCTGGCTGGTGGCGCGGATGCCGGTCGCGGTCTGTTCCAGCGCGGTCACATCGGTCTCGCAACGGATGTCGATGCCACCCGCCCGCATGGCATTGGCGACATGGGCGCGCGCCTCGTCGTCGAAGCCGCGCAGGATCTGCGGACCCCGGTAATATTGCGTGACCTTCACCCCCAGCCCGTTGAGGATGCAGGCGAATTCCGAGGCGATGAAGCCGCCGCCCACCACCAGCGCGCGGGCGGGCAGCGCCTCCAGCCGGAACATCTCGTTCGAGGTGACGGCGAGCTCCGCCCCCGGCACATCCGGCAGGAAGGGCCGCCCGCCGGTCGCGATCAGGATATGTTTCGCGGTGAAGCGCCGCCCGTCGGCCAGTTGCACCCGATGCGCGTCGACCAGCTTCGCCCGCAGGTCGAACACCTCCACCCCGGCATTGGCGAGCGTGCCGCGATAGGCCGCCTCCAGCCGGTCGAGCTCCCGGTCGAGCTGGGTGCGGAACCGCGTCCAGTCGAAGGCGCCGGGCTCCACCTGCCAGCCATAGGCGCGCGCCTCGCGCATCAGGCCGGGATATTCGCTGGCATAGACCATCAGCTTCTTCGGCACGCAGCCCCGGATGACGCAGGTGCCGCCCATCCGGTATTCCTCGGCCAGCGCGACCCTCGCCTTGCCCTCGGCCGAGGCGATCCGGGCCGCGCGCACCCCGCCCGAGCCGCCGCCGATCACGAAAAGATCGTAGTCGAAATCCATCTCAGTCATCCGAATCGGCGAAGATATTGTCGGTCGGCGCGAATTCCAGCCGCTCGTCCAGCGTCTCGCCCGAATTGATGTCGCGCACCGTCACCCGCCCGTCGCCATGGCCGATCACCACCTTGTCGCAGATGTCGATGAAGAGGCCGTTCTCCACCACGCCGGGGATCTGGTTCAGCACCAGCGAAAGCTGGCGCGGATTGCCGATGCGCTTCAGATGCAGGTCGAGGATGTAGTTCGCCTCGTCGGTGACCAGCGGCGCCTCGCCGTTCATCCGCAGCGTCACGTCGCGGCTCAGCACGTCCATGCTGACCAGCGTCTCCTCGATCAGCGCCTTGGTGGTCTGCCAGCCGAAAGGCACGATCTCCACCGGCAGCGGGAAGGCGCCGAGCTGCGCCATCTCCTTCGCCGCGTCGGCGATGACGATCATCTGGTCCGAGGCGGTGGCGACGATCTTTTCCTGCAAGAGCGCCGCGCCGCCGCCCTTGATGAGGTTCAGGTTGGGGTCGATCTCGTCGGCGCCGTCGATCGTGAGGTCCAGCCATTTCGCCTCGTCGAGCGACATGATCGGCACGCCGAGCTGCCGCGCCAGTTCCGCGGTGCGGGTCGAGGTCGGCACGCCCACCACCTTCAGCCCCTCCTCCTGGATGCGCCCGGCGAGGCAGCGCACCATCCAGGCGGCGGTCGATCCGGTGCCGAGGCCGAGCCGCATCCCGCTCTCCACGAAGTCCACCGCGCGCTTGGCGGCGACGAACTTGGCCTTGTCGATGGGGGACAGGTCGGCGGACATGGGGCGACTCCTCGGGCAGCGATGTCCCGCTTATAGGCAAGATATGCCGCCGGGGCGAGGGGGGGCGTGCGCCTAGCCGCCGCCGCGCAACGCGGCGAGGCCGGCTCGCAGTTCCGCCACGCCCACCGCGCCGTCGCCATCGGCATCGAAGGCCAGCACCGCCTTCGCCTCTTCCAGCCGCCGGTCCGGAAAGCGCCGCATCCCCGCCTGAGCCGCATGGGCCTTCACCTCGGCCGCGTCCAGCCCGCCATCGCCATCCGCATCCGCCTCGGCCGCAAGAAGCGCGAAACCGCCGCGTCCGCGCGCCGAAAGCACCGGCAGATAGGCGGCAAGCTCCGCCGCCGCGACGGCGCCATCCCCGTCGAGATCGGCGACCAGCAGGCGCGCGGCGGCCTCCGCCCGCGCCGCCGCGCGTTCGATGGCGGCATGGCGGTCGAGCCCCGCCGCGTCGAGGCCGGCCGCGCCGCCGAAGCCCGCGATCAGCCGCACCATCCCGGCCTGCCAGCGGTCGGGATCGCGCAGGATGCGCTGTTTCACCGGCCCCGGCAGATCCGGTGGCCCGGCCGCCGCCATGACCGGCATCAGCATCGACAGAATCAGCCATCGCAGCATCGGCACCTCCCCTTCGCCGGGCCAGCAGAGCGCAATTTGATTAAGCAATCGCTAATGCCCGAGCTGCCAGCCCCCGCGCCGGATCTCCCCGGCCGCGGATCGCAACTTGAACAGGCAGGCGCCGATGCCCACCTGCCCCGTCAGGTTTGCAATGCAACCTGTCGCATTTCGTCTCGCCTTGCCGCGCGGGCCGGGCATAGTGGGCATAGCAGGGAGACGCCAGATGACCCATTTCCACACGGCCGGCGGGAGGATCTGAATGTTCCTCTCGGTTTTCGACATGTTCAAGGTGGGGATCGGCCCCTCCTCCTCGCATACGATGGGGCCGATGGTGGCGGCGGCGCGGTTCCTGGAGACGCTGCGCACCAGCCCGTTCCACGCCCATGGGCTGCGCGCGACGCTGCATGGCAGCCTCGCCTTCACCGGGGTGGGCCATGCGACCGACCGGGCGACGATCCTCGGCCTCGCCGGGTTCGAGCCCGCCACCTACGACCACGAAAAGGCCGAGGCCGCGCTGGCGGCGATCCACGAGACGAAGACCATCACGCCCCCCGGCCTCGGCACGCTGGCCTTCGATCCGAAGACGGATATGGTCTTCGATTACGGCCCCTCGCTGCCCGGCCATGCCAATGGCATGATCCTGCGGGCGACCGACGCGCAGGGCGACGTGATCCTGGAGGAGACCTATTATTCCATCGGCGGCGGCTTCGTGCTGACCGCCACGGAACAGGCGCAGGGCGAGGCGGCGAAGCCGAAGGCCGATTGCCCCTTCCCCTTCGAGACCGCCGCGCAGATGCTCGACATGGCGCGGGCCTCGGGCCTCTCCATCGCGCAGATGAAGATGAGAAACGAGCTCTGCTTCCGCAGCGAGGCCGAGATCCGGGCCGGGATCACCCGGCTCTGGGAGGTGATGAACGCCTGTATCGACCGCGGCATGGCGGGCGAGGGCATCCTGCCCGGCGGGCTGAAGGTGCGCCGCCGCGCCAAGGGCATCCATGACGCGCTGATGGCCGAGCGCGGGCTGAACATGACCGCGCCGCATACCATCAACGACTGGATGAGCCTCTACGCCATGGCGGTGAACGAGGAGAACGCGGCGGGCGGCCAGGTGGTGACGGCGCCGACCAATGGCGCGGCGGGGGTGCTGCCGGCGACCATCCGCTATTACCTCGACCATGTGCCGGGGGCGAGCCTGTCGAAGGTGGGGGATTTCCTGCTGACCGCCGCCGCGATCGGGGGGCTGTGCAAGCACAACGCCTCGATCTCGGGCGCCGAATGCGGCTGCCAGGCCGAGGTGGGCAGCGCCGCCGCGATGGCCGCCGCCGGGCTCTGCGCGGTGATGGGCGGCACGCCGGAACAGGTGGAGAACGCGGCCGAGATCGCGCTGGAGCATCACCTCGGCATGACCTGCGATCCGGTGAAGGGTCTGGTGCAGGTGCCTTGCATCGAAAGGAACGGCCTCGGCGCGATCAAGGCGGTCTCGGCGGCGAGCCTCGCGCTGCGCGGCGACGGCATCCACCTCGTCAGCCTCGACGCCTGTATCGAGACGATGCGGCAGACCGGGCACGACATGCACGAGAAATACAAGGAGACCTCGCTGGGCGGCCTCGCGGTGAACGTGCCGAACTGCTGAAGGTTCGGTTATGGCAAGTATCTGGGGGCTTGGGGGCGTTTTGGGGAACCGGAACGTCCGGTTCCGGAAAGCGCTCCGGGACCGGGCAGCGTTCGTTCCGGCCGGAGACCCGGCCGGATCCGGGCATGGGGCGGAAGCATCGGTCCGCAAGTGGGCCTCCATAACGGGGGATCGTGGGGACGGGATCCGCCCGAAACTCCGGGAAGCCGAAAGCCGGCGCGGCCGGGCCTGTCCGCGTCTTGTCCCCGATGGCCCTGAACCCTTATGCGGGGCGTAGCCCGACCGGGTCGGAATGCCGAGCGCGCGCCCCGCAGGCCGGCGATCCTGTATCGGGCACAATCCCGCGATGGACCGCCCCCGGCGGCGTGGCTATCAGGAGGCCATGAGCCAAGACCGCATCCTGCCCGGCATCCTGCTGATGCTCGCCTTCTGCGTCCTCGCGCCCCTGCTGGACGTGGCGTCGAAACTCGCGGCCGAGACGGTGCCGGTCGGGCAGATCACGCTGGCGCGCTTCGTGGTGCAGGCGGCGGTGATGCTGCCCGTGGCGCTCGCCCTCGGCTGCGACTGGCGGATGGGGCCGCGCATGGCGGCGATGCTGATCCTGCGCGCCGCCTTCCTCGCCGGGTCGACCTATTGCATGGTGGCGGCGCTGGCGGTGATGCCGCTGGCCGACGCGCTGGCCATCGTCTTCGTCGAGCCCTTCATCATCCTGCTGTTCGGCAAGCTGCTGTTCGGCGACGAGGTGGGGCCGCGCCGGATCGCCGCCGCCGCCGTCGGCTTCGCCGGCGCCCTGCTGGTGATCCAGCCGGCCTTCACCACCTTCGGCCTCGTGACGCTCTACCCGCTGGCGGTGGCGTTCCTCTTCGCCTTCTACATGCTGGTGACGCGGGCGATGTCGGCGGGGATGCACCCGGTGGCGATGCAGCTGCATACCGCGCTGGCGGGGGTGGCGATCTGCCTGCCGGTGATCTGGCTGGCCGAGGGAAGCGGCATTCCCGATCTCGATCCGGTCCGGCCCGAGGGTCTGGCCTGGCTCTGGCTGTTCGGCGTCGGCTTCTGGGCGGCGGTCAGCCATGTCTGCATGACCTATGCGCTGAAATTCGCGCCCTCCGCCACGCTGGCGCCGCTGCACTACCTGGAACTGGTGATGGCGGTGGCGCTGGGATACCTCGTGTTCGGCGACTTCCCGAACCTGATGACCTGGGCGGGGATCGTCACCATCGCCGGCTCGGGCCTCTATATCATCTGGCGCGAGCGGCACGGCGCGAAGAGCCGCGCCGCCGAGGCGCTGACCGATCCGGGATTCTCCGCCTGAGGCTGGGGATACGCGCCATCCCCGGAAATCCGCGTCGGCAGGCGGGGCGGGACTGGCCCGGAGGGCGAGCCAGGCTCCCATCGAGAAAAACCGGCCCTCAGGCGAGCCTGCCTGGAACAAGCGCGCGCCGTTCCCGCATGAGGGCGTGGATCGAAACTTGACCCAGCTATTCGCGGTGATTGTCGGGCAAGGTCGCCCCAATGCGGGAGCGTGGGTAGAAACAGGCCGGAAACCTGAGATGTCGTGGTTTTCGGGCTGGTCGCTCCCATGCGGGAGCGTGGATCGAAACCTCGACCGCATACATCAGCACCTGATGGACCGGGCGTCGCTCCCATGCAGGAGCGTGGATCGAAACATCACCAGCATCCGCTCCAGTTTGTCCAGATCGGCGTCACTCCCATGCAGGAGCGTGGGTCGAAACCGCCGCCAGGAAGAATACTGGCCGGAGCGGCACGGTCGCTCCCATACGGGGCGTCGGGGAGCAAAAGGGCGCAGGCTTCCACCGATGCGCCCCGGCCTGGGCGCCGGTGCCACCGACTAGCGCCGCACCAGCCGCGCCTTGCCGTAGAGCGAATCCATCGCCACCTCGACCACCCGCATCTGGCCGTTG
>JBDHSR010000052.1:0-12986 GCA_039808305.1 Gemmobacter sp.
GCCCGCGCCATGGTGATGCGCTGGGGCATGTCCGACAAGGTCGGCAATATCGACTATGCCGAGGCGCATGAGGGCTATCAGGGCAATACCGCCGGCTTCTCGGTTTCCGCCCATACCAAGGAGCTGATCGAGGACGAGGTGAAGCACCTCATCGACGAGGGCTATGAAAGCGCGCGCGCGATCCTGCTGGAGAAATCCGAGGAATTCGAGCGGCTGGCCAAGGGCCTGCTGGAATACGAGACGCTGACCGGCGACGAGATCCGCAAGGTGACGGCGGGCGAGACGCTGGGCGGCGGCGATGGCGACAGCCCCTCGGGCGATGGCGGCACCTCGGTCATCGCCATCCCGAAGACCCGGCCCAAGACCGCGCGCCCCGAGGGCGGGATGGAGCCGGAACCGACCGCGTGAGCGACTGGTCGCCCGCCGCCTATGCCCGCCATGCCGGGCTGCGGCTGCGGCCCGCGCTCGACCTGCTGGAGCAGGTCGGCGGGATCCCGTCCGGGCCGGTGGTCGATCTGGGCTGCGGCACTGGCGCGGTGGGTCCGGCGCTGGCCGCGCGCTTTCCCGGCCGGGTGGAGGGGGTGGATGCCTCGGCCGCCATGCTGGACACGGCGCGGGAGACCGGCTGTTACCGGGCGCTGATCCGGGCCGACATCGCGGACTGGCGGCCGGAGGCGCCGCCCGCGCTGATCTTCTCCAACGCCGCCCTGCAATGGCTGGACGGGCATGAGGCGCTGTTGCCGCGCCTGCTGGGGCTCCTTGCCCCCGGCGGGGTGCTGGCGGTGCAGATGCCGCGCAACCACGGCCAGCCCTCGCACCGCCTGCTGCGCGAGATCGCGCCGGCGATGTTCCCCGGCCGCTTCGCCGCCTTGCCCGAGGCGCCGGTCGGCGCGCCCGCCGAGTATTGGCGGCTGCTCGCCCCCCATGCGGCGGTGTCGATCTGGGAGACCGACTATCTCCAGCATCTCGGCCCGGTGGCCGAGGGCCATCCGGTGCGCGGCTTCACCGAAAGCACCGCCATGCGGCCCTGGCTCGCGCCGCTTTCGCCCGCCGAGGCGGTGGGCCTGACCGCCGCCTATGACGCCGCGCTGGAGGCGGCCTATCCGCCGCTGCCCGATGGCGGCGCGCTGTTCCCGTTCCGCCGGCTGTTCCTCGTCGCGCGGATTTGAACCAGCGGGGTCGGCCATTTCCGCCATTTCCGGTTCGACCGGCGCAGGGGCGGGATGGCGCGACCCCGGACCGCGTTCACTCGCCCGGAGGGGATTCGGCGCTTTGCCGGTGATTCTGCGGTTCTGGCTGCCCGACTTTTTCCTGACATGAAAAATTTCCGCATTTCTCCCGCTTCGTTCCCATCGGAAACTCCGGCTGGCGATTTTGTATGGGCTTAGGTCGGAATCCGTCCTGTGGCCCCCCGCGCATGTCGGTATCGTGCAGGCAACGGTAAACCGGGGCGCCACACCCAAGGGAGAGACGCATGGCCTTCAAGACCGACATCGAGATTGCGCGCGAAGCCAAGAAGAAGCCGATCCAGGAAATCGGCACCAAGCTTGGCATTCCGACCGAGCATCTGCTGCCCTACGGCCATGACAAGGCGAAAGTGAGCCAGGATTTCATCCGCTCGCTCGCCGACCGGCCCGACGGCAAGCTGATCCTCGTGACCGCGATCAACCCGACCCCGGCGGGCGAGGGCAAGACCACCACCACCGTGGGTCTGGGCGACGGCCTGAACCGCATCGGCAAGAAAGCGGTGATCTGCATCCGCGAAGCCTCGCTCGGGCCGAATTTCGGCATGAAGGGCGGCGCGGCGGGCGGCGGCATGGCGCAGGTCGTGCCGATGGAGGAGATGAACCTCCACTTCACCGGCGACTTCCATGCGATCACCTCGGCGCATAACCTGCTCTCGGCGATGATCGACAACCACATCTACTGGGGCAACAGCCTCGGCATCGACGAGCGCCGCGTGGTGTGGCGCCGGGTGATGGACATGAACGACCGCGCGCTGCGCGACATCGTGGTCAGCCTCGGCGGCGTGTCGAACGGCTTCCCGCGCCAGACCGGCTTCGACATCACCGTGGCCTCGGAAGTCATGGCGATCCTGTGCCTGTCGAACGATCTCGAAGACCTCCAGCGCCGTCTGGGCGACATCGTGATCGCCTATACCCGCGACAAGAAGCCGATCTACTGCCGCGACGTGAAGGCCGACGGCGCGATGACCGTGCTGCTGAAGGACGCGATGCAGCCGAACCTCGTGCAGACGCTGGAAAACAACCCGGCCTTCGTGCATGGCGGCCCCTTCGCCAATATCGCGCATGGCTGCAACTCGGTCATCGCCACCAAGACCGCGCTGAAGCTCGGTGAATATGTGGTGACCGAAGCCGGCTTCGGGGCCGATCTCGGCGCCGAGAAGTTCTTCGACATCAAGTGCCGCAAGGCCGGGCTGAAGCCCTCGGCGGCGGTGATCGTCGCCACCGTGCGCGCCATGAAGATGAACGGCGGCGTCGCCAAGGCCGATCTCGGCACCGAGAACGTGGACGCCGTGAAGAAGGGCTGCCCCAACCTCGGCCGCCATATCGCCAATGTGAAGGGCTTCGGCGTGCCGGTCGTGGTGGCGATCAACCACTTCTACAGCGACACCGACGCCGAGGTGCAGGCGGTGAAGGATTACGTCGCCGAGCAGGGCGCCGAGGCGATCCTCTGCCAGCACTGGGCCAATGGCTCGGCCGGGATCGAGGATCTGGCGAAGAAGGTCGTGCAACTCGCCGAAAGCGGCGCCGCGAGCTTCGCGCCGCTCTATCCCGACGAGATGCCGCTGTTCCAGAAGGTCGAGACCATCGCCAAGCGCATCTACCACGCCGACGAGGTGATCGCCGACAAGTCGGTGCGCGACCAGCTCAAGGCCTGGGAAGCGGCGGGCTACGGCAATCTGCCGATCTGCATGGCGAAGACGCAGTATTCCTTCACCACCGACCCGAACGTGCGCGGCGCGCCGACCGGCCACACGATCCCGGTGCGCGAAGTGCGCCTCTCGGCCGGCGCCGGTTTCATCGTGGTGATCTGCGGCGAGATCATGACCATGCCCGGCCTGCCCAAGGTGCCGAGCGCCGAGGTGATCCGGCTGAACGATCAGGGCCAGGTCGAAGGGCTGTTCTGATCCGGCGACGGGCCGCCTTGCCATCGCTCCCGCGAGGGATTACCTCGCGGGAAACCCTGCAAGGGAGGATGCGATGAAGGCCCCGTCCGACTGCCGCAACATGGCCGAGCTGCGTGTCCAGATCGACGCGCTGGACGGTCAGATCGTGGCGATGCTGAAACGGCGGGCCGGTTACATCGACCGGGCCGCCGAGCTCAAGCCCGCCGAGGGCCTGCCCGCCCGCATCGACGACCGCGTCGAGGAGGTGGTGGCACGGGTGCGGCGCCGCGCCGAGGCCGAGGGGCTGGAGCCGGAATTGGTCGAAAGCGTCTGGCGGCTGCTGATCGAATGGTCGATCGCCCGCGAGGAAAAGGTTCTGGGGGCCTGACACCCTCGGGCGAACCCAGAGGGCAGGCATGACGGCAACCCTGATCGACGGCAAGGCCATCGCGGCGCGGATGGTGGAGGAGGTCCGGGCCGAGGCGGCGGAACTGTCGGACAAGGGTTGGACGCCGCGCCTGGTGTCGATCTCGGTCGGCGACGTGGCGGCGGCGGAGCTTTACGTCCGCAACCAGCAGCGCCATGCCGAGGCCGCCGGCGTCGCCTTCGAGGCGCGCAATTACCCCGCCACGATCAGCCTCGAACAACTGACCGGCGTGATGATCGGCCTCAACGCCGATCCGCGGGTCAATGGCATCATCATCCAGCGCCCGATGCCGCCGCATATCCCGGTGAAGGCGTTGCAGAAGGCGGTGCATCCGCTGAAGGACGTGGAGGGGATGCACCCCTCCTCCATCGGCAATATCGTCTATAACGACCTCGCGCTCGGCCCCTGCACGGCGGTGGCGGCGGTGGAGATGCTGAAGACCCTGCCGCTCAATATCGAGGGGCTGGATGTCTGCGTGATCGGCCATTCCGAGATCGTGGGCAAGCCCATCGCCTTCCTGATGATGGGCCTCGGCGCGACGGTCACCGTCTGCCACCACATGACGCGGCAGGTCGCGGTGCATTCCCGCGCGGCGGATGCGGTCTTCGTCGCGGTGGGCAAGCCCGGTCTGGTGACCGGCGAGATGCTGAAGCCCGGCGCCGCGCTGATCGACATCGGGATCAACCGGGTCGACGGCCGCACCGTGGGCGACGCCGATTTCGAAAGCTGCGCCCGCGTCGCGGGCTGGATCACGCCGGTGCCGGGCGGGGTGGGGCCGGTGACGGTCGCCACGCTGCTGAAGAACGCGGTTCTGGCGACCCGGATGCAGATGGATCATTACACCGCCGCCTTCGCGGTGGAGCGCTGAGGAGAGGATACAGGGATGACGGCGGCAATCATCGACGGCAAGGCCTTCGCGGCCAAGGTGCGCGCCCAGGTGGCGGAACATGTGGCGCGGCTGAAGGACGAGAACGGCATCCAGCCCGGCCTCGCCGTGGTTCTGGTGGGCGAGGATCCGGCGAGCCAGGTCTATGTCTCGTCCAAGGGCAAGCAGACGGTCGAGGTCGGCATGGCCTCGTTCGAGCACAAGCTGGAGGCCGACACTTCGGAGGCCGATCTGCTGGCGCTGATCGACCGGCTGAACAAGGACCCGAAGGTCCATGGCATCCTCGTCCAGCTTCCGCTGCCGGGGCATCTGAACTCGGAGCTGGTGATCAACTCGATCGACCCGGCGAAGGATGTGGACGGCTTCCACATCTCCAACGTCGGCCTGCTGGGCACCGGGCAGAAGAGCATGGTGCCCTGCACCCCGCTCGGCTGTCTGATGATGCTGCGCGACCATCACGGCAAGCTGGCCGGGATGAACGCGGTCGTCGTGGGGCGCAGCAATATCGTCGGCAAGCCGATGGCGCAGCTTCTGCTGGGCGACAGCTGCACGGTGACCATCGCGCATAGCCGCACCAAGGATCTGGCGGCGGTCTGCCGCGGCGCCGACATCCTCGTCGCCGCCGTGGGCCGGCCCGAGATGCTGACCGGCGACTATGTGAAGCCCGGCGCCACCGTGATCGACGTGGGCATCAACCGGATCGAGCGCGACGGCAAGACGAAGCTGGTGGGCGATGTGGAATATGCCAGCGCCGCCGCCGTGGCCGGCGCCATCACCCCGGTGCCGGGCGGCGTGGGGCCGATGACCATCGCCTGCCTGCTGGCCAATACGCTCACCGCCTGCTGCCGCGCCCATGGCCTGCCCGAACCGGCCGGCCTGACCGCCTGACCGGCCGCCCGCGCCGGGCGGGGCGGGAACGGAAAGCCGCTGTGTTGCGCAACGCACCGCAGCGGCTTGCTTTTTATCGAAGCTGCATTGCAGGGACAGCATTTTTCACCTATCCGTTCGGACAGGTTGAAGTATCGGTTCTCTGCTCGCATGGCCTTGATTCTCGCAACATGGATGGATGACTTCCGGAGTCCATTTCCTTTCGTGATCTGGGCTGCGGTCAGTCTGGTCGTCGGATTGTCGGGTCCGTTCGGCAGCTATGTCGCGCTGGATCTGCCGGAGCGGCTGATGTTCTGGGCCGGGATCATCGGGCTCGGCGTGCTGGCCGGCTCGTTGTTGCGGGCCATCGTCACCGTCGCGTTCGGCTTGCGGGATTTCCAGCGTGGCGCCTTTCTGGTGGCGGTGCTGTCCTCGGTGCTGATGACCGGGCCGCTTTACGCGCTGGCCGACCGGATGTTCGACCACGGCAAGGCCGAGGCGCCCTCGGTGGCCGACATCTCGCTCTTCATCTTCGCCATCTCGCTCTCGGTCGGGGCGGTCCGCGCCGCGCGCGAGGGCGATGCCGCGCTGCACCTGACGCCGATCCCCGATCCGGGGACGGAGGAGGAGGCGATGGCCCTGCCGCGGATCGTGCAGCGGCTGGACAGCGCCTTGCAGGGGCGGCTGGTGGCGATGACGGTGCGCGACCATTACGTCGATGTCTTCACCACCGCCGGGCGGGGCAGCGTGCTCATCCGCTTCGCCGACGCCATGCAGGAGGCCGAGGGCGAGGAGGGGGTGCAGATCCACCGCTCGCATTGGGTGGCGCTCTGGACGGTGCGGGGGATCGAACGCGAGTCGGGCAAGATCTTCGTCCGGCTCTGCCCGGAACTGCGCCTGCCGGTCAGCCGCTCGCACCGCCCGAAGCTGGAGGAACGCGGGCTCCTGTGACCGGGATGGCGCGGCAGCGCCGGCCGGTCAGGATCGCCAGCGCCCCGGGGCCGATGAGCGGCGCCAGCGCCGGGGCCGCACAATCCAGCCCGCCGGCATAGGCGCCATAGGCCGGCAGGATCAGCCGGTCGGGATCCGACAGCAGGAAGCAGGGCGCGCTCTGCCCGGCCAGCCGCGCCTTCGGATGGTAATGGCCCGAGACCTCGGCCACCGCGCCGGCCCGCGCGATATGGCGGAAGGTCAGCGCGCCGAGCCGGAACTCCGCGACATGGCTGCCGCCGATAGTGCCGGGCCCCGGATCATGGTTGCCCTCGGCCCAGATCCAGTCGCGCCCCGCCATCAGCCGCAGCAGCCAGAGCCGCGCGCCCTCGTCCAGCTCCCGCTCCGCCGCCATGTCGTCGAAACTGTCGCCGAGGCAGAGCACCCGCGCCGCGCCGGTGGCCTCGATGTCGGCGTCCAGCCGCTCCAGCGTCGCCAGCGTCTCGTAGGGCGGCAGCAGCGCGCCGCCGCGCCGGGCGAGCCGCGCCGCCTTGCCGAAATGCAGGTCCGACACCGCCAGCAGCCGCTCGTCCGGCCAGAACAGCGCGCCGGAGGGCAGGGCGGCGAGCCGCGCGCCCGCGAAGGTGAAACGATAATCCATGCCCCCATCTGCCAAAGCCCCGGCCCGCCGTCCAGCGCCGGTGAGCCGCAGCCGGAATGTCCGCGGCTCAGGGATCGACCGGGATCATGGTGGCCTGCATCAGCGCGATGCAGGTCTCGCGCCCGTCGCGGATCGCCAGCACCTCGGCCCGGCAGACGGTCAGCCGCCACCCGGCCTTCGCCACCTCGCCCCGGGCGACCAGCCTGTCGCCGAGGCAGGGCGCCATGAGGTTGATCTTGGCCTCCACCGTCATCACCTCGCGCCCTTCCGGCATCAGGGTCAGCGCGGCATAGCCCGCGGCGGTATCGGCCAGCGCGAAGGTCAGGCCGGCATGGCCGGCGCCATGCTGCTGCAAGGCGCCGGGGGAGATCGGCGCTTCCAGCACCACCCGGCCCGGCGCGACCTCGGCCACGCTGGCGCCGAAGCTGCGCATCAGGCTCTGCTGCGCGAAACTCGCGCGGATCCGCTGCTCCATGCGTCCTCCCTCAGGCCAGGCCCGCCGCGGCCATCAGCCGCTCCGCCGCCGCCTCGGCCAGCCGCTCGCGCCCCTCACCCTGCACGGGGACGCGGCCCGGCTCAAGGAACAGCGGCGCGGCGAGGGGTGTGACGCTGCGTAATCGCAACAGGTCGATCCGTCCGCCCACCCGCGCCAGCCGCGCCTCGATGCGGCCGAAATCGACGAGGCCGCGCATCGCCTCTTCCCGCGTGATCTCCAGCATCAGATGGCCGGGGTCGAAGCGGCGCAGCGTGTCGTAGAGGATGTCGGAGGAGAAGGTCGCCTGCCGCCCGCTCTTGCGCCGCCCCTGATGCTGGCGCTCGATCAGCCCGGCGATGATGGCGGAGCTGCGGAAGGTGCGCTTCATCACCGCATTGCCGGCGAGCCAGCCCTCCAGCCCGTCGCGCAGGGCGGCCAGGTCGAAGAGCGGGGCGGCCTCCAGCACCGGCTCCAGCCCCCAGATCAGCGTGGCGTAATCGGTGCAGACGAAGCCAAGGGGCGCGAGGCCGGTCTCCTCCATCCGCTTGGTCAGCAATATCCCCAGCGTCTGCTGCGCGTTGCGCCCGGCGAAGCCGTAGACGCAGAGATGTTCGCGCCCCTCATGCGGGAAGCTCTCGCAGAGCAGCCGCTCCGGTTCGGGCAGGCGCGACACCTCGCGCTGGAGCGCCAGCCATTCGGCGGTATGGGCGGGCAGGCCGGGCCATGACGGCTGTTGCAGGATGCGCAGGATGCGGTCGGACAGCTGGGTCGAGGTGGCGAACTTGGTGCCGCCATAGACCGCGACCTTCGGGTCGCGGCCGGGGCTGCGGCTGACCTCGACCGTCAACTCGTTCAGCCCCTCGTAGCGCACCACCTCGCCGCCGATCAGGAAGGTGTCGCCGGGGGTCAGGCTGGCGGCGAACCCCTCCTCGACCTCGCCCAGCGGCAGGGCGCGGCCGCGCAGCCGCACCTTCAGGGTCTCCGTGCCGACGATGGTGCCGAGGTTCTGCCGTATCGCCAGCGCCGCGCGCGGGTCGCGCAGCCGCCAGCGCCCGTCGCGCAGCATCAGCCGCTGCCAGCGGTCATAGGCGCGCAGGGCATAGCCGCCGGTGGCGCAGAACTCGAGACAGGCGTCGAATTCGGCCCGGGTCAGCGCGGCATAGGGGCCGGCGGTGACGACCTCGGCGAACAGGGCGTCGGCCTCGAACGGCCCGGCGCAGGCGGTGGCGAGGATATGCTGGCAGAGCACGTCGCGCGGCCCCGGCCCGCGCGGCTCGCCATCCAGAGCGCGGGCGCGCACCGCCTCCAGCGCGGCCTGGCACTCCACCACCTCCCAACGGTTGGCGGGCACCAGCAGCGCCTTCGACGGCGCGTTGTAGCGGTGGTTGGCCCGGCCGATGCGCTGCACCAGCCGCTTCACGTTCTTCGGCGCGCCGACCTGGATGACCAGATCGACATCGCCCCAGTCGATGCCCAGATCCAGCGTGCCGGTGCAGACCACCGCGCGCAGCGCGCCGGCGGCCATCGCCGCCTCCACCTTTTCCCGCTGCTCGCGGGCGAGGCTGCCGTGATGGATGGCGATCGGCAGCGCCTCGTCATTGGCCATCCAGAGATGGTGGAAGAAGATCTCCGCCTGCGCGCGGGTATTGTGGAAGATCAGCGTGGTGCGGTGGCGGCGGACCTCTTGCAGGATCGCCGGAATGGCGTGGCGCCCGCCGCCCCCGGCCCAGGGCGGCGGCGCGCCGGTGTCGAGCATCGAAATATCCGGCTCCGGCCCCGGATCGGCCTCCAGCACCTGGGTCCCCGCGCCCAGAAACAGCGCCAGCGCCGCCGGATCCTCCACCGTCGCCGACAGGCCCACCCGCCGCAGCCCCGGCGCCAGCCGCTCCAGCCGCGCGAGACCGAGCATGAGCTGGTCGCCCCGCTTGCTCTCGGCCAGCGCATGGATCTCGTCCACCACCACCCGCCGCAGCCCCGCGAACATACGCGGCGCATCCTCGTAGGACAGCAGCAGCGCCAGGCTCTCCGGCGTGGTCAGCAGGATATGCGGCGGATCGGCGCGCTGGCGCCGGCGCCGGGTGTAGCCGGTATCGCCGGTGCGATCCTCGATGCGGATCGGCAGGCCCGCGCCTTCCACCGGCCGGCGCAGGTTGCGCCCCATGTCGGCGGTCAGCGCCTTCAGCGGCGAGACATAGAGCGTATGCAGCCCCGGCCGGGGATCGCGCGCCAGATCCGCGAGCGAGGGCAGGAACCCCGCCAGCGTCTTGCCGCCCCCGGTCGGCGCGATCAGCAGCGTCGACGCCGCCTCCGCCCGCGCCAGCATCGCCTCCTGATGCGGGTGCAGCCGCCAACCTTGCGCGGCGAACCAGTCGGACAGGGCGGCGGGCAACTCGGTCATGGCGGAAAGATAAGCCTTTCCGCCCCGGGCAAAACCCCTGCTCTTGCTTCTTGCCGAAATACTCCGGGGTCCGGGGCAGCGCCCCGGTCCGTCCCCGGGGCCGGGCGCGCGGATGGAGGGTCCGGGCCGGGGGCCAGCCCCCGGACCCCCGGAGTATTTGTCCAAGAAGCAAAGGCAGGAGGCTCTTGCGCGGCGGGGCGGGCGGTCCTAGTGCTTGGGCATGAGAATCCTGTTTCTGGGCGATGTGATGGGGCGGGCCGGGCGCGCGGCCATCGTGGAGCGGCTGCCGGGCCTGCGGGCGGAATGGGGGCTGGATTTCGTCGTGGTCAATGGCGAGAACTCCTCCTCCGGCATGGGGCTGACGGCGGAACATGCGAAGGCCCTGCTGGCGGCGGGGGCGGATTGCCTGACCCTGGGCGACCATGCCTTCGACCAGAAGGACATGCTGCCCTTCATCGAGCAGGAGAACCGCATCCTCAGGCCGCTCAATTTCGCGAAGCTGGCGCCGGGCAAGGGGGCGCGGCTTTTCTCCGACGCGCGGGGCCGCAAGGTGCTGGTGGCGCAGGTGCTGGGCCAGGTCTTCATGAAGCGGCCCTTCGACGATCCGTTCTCGGCCATCGACGCGGTGTTGAAGGCGCATCCGCTGGGCGGGCTCGCGCAGGCCATCGTGGTCGATGTCCATTGCGAGGCGACCTCGGAGAAGATGGCGATGGGCCATTGGTGCGACGGGCGCGCGAGCCTCGTCGTCGGCACCCATACCCATGTGCCGACCGGCGACGGGCAGATCCTGCCGGGCGGCACCGGCTATCTCAGCGATGCCGGGATGTGCGGCGACTACAACTCGGTCATCGGCATGGAGAAGCTGGAGCCGTTGCGGCGTTTCGTCACCGGCATGCCGAAGGAGCGCTTCACCCCGGCCAACGGTCCGGCCACGCTGTCGGGCGTCTATGTCGAGACCGACGACCGCAGCGGCCATGCGGTGAAGCTGCGGATGGTCCGCCTCGGCGGGCGGCTGGAGGAGTCGCGGCCCTGACCGGGTAGCGGCAGGATTTTTCCTTTCGGCCGGCCCCGGAGGGAAGAGGCCGCGCGAATCCTTTGCGTTTCGGAGAAAAATACTCTACCAGACCAGTCGAGTTTACAGGTGGAGACCCCATGCTCGGCATCGAATTGGCGCAGGAAAGCCAGGCCTATATCTCGCTCGGCATCCTCGCGGTGATGTTCGTTCTCTTCGTGCGGGAGACCTTTCCGGTCGAGGTGACGGCGATCCTGGGGGCGGCGGCGATGATCGTCATCGGCATCCTGCCCGAGAAGGCGGCGCTGGGGGTCCTGTCGAACAACGCGCCCTGGACCATCGCGCTGATGTTCATGATCATGGGCGGGCTGGTCAGGACCGGCGCGGTGGAGATGCTGATCGGCGTCGCCGAAAGCCATGCCGGGAACCGGCCGCGCACCACGCTTTTCGTCCTGTTCGCCACGGTTGCCGTGCTGTCCTCGGTGATGAACAACACGCCGCTGGTGGCGGTGATGATCCCGGTGATGATCCAGATCGCCGCGCGGATCGGGACGGTGCCGTCTAAGCTGCTGATCCCGCTCAGCCACATGACGGTGCTGGGGGGCATGATCTCGCTCATCGGCACCTCGACCAACCTTCTGGTCGACGGGGCGGCGCATGATGCCGGGATGGCGCATTTCGGCCTGTTCGAGATCGCGCCGCTGGGCATTGCCGTCACCCTGGCGGGCGGGCTCTATCTCGGCATCTTCGGCAGATGGCTGTTGCCGGAGCGGCAGTCGATGGCCTCGCTGCTTGGCGATCGCAAGCGGATGAAATATTTCACCGAAGTGGCGATCCCCGAGGATTCGGTGCTGATCGGCACCCCGGTGCTGGAGGTGCAGCAGTTCAAGCGCTCGGGCGTGCGGGTGATCGACGTGCTGCGCGGCGACCTGTCGCTGCGGCGCGACCTGCAGGGGGCGGTGCTGGCGGCGGGCGACCGGGTGGTGCTGCGCACCGAGATGACCGAGCTTCTGGACATGCAGAACCGCACCGACATGCGGATCGTCGACAAGCTTTCCTCGGTGGAGACCGAGACGGTGGAGGTGCTGATCACCCCCGGCTGCCGGCTGATCGGCCGGCAACTGGGCGAGCTGCGCCTGCGGCGGCGCTACGGCATCTACGTTCTGGCCGCGCATCGCCGCAGCCAGAATATCGGCCGGCAGCTGGACGAGCTGGTGGTGCAGGTGGGCGACACGCTGCTGCTGGAAGGCGCGCCGGCCGACATCAAGCGCCTCGCGCTCGACATGGAGATGGTCGAGGTGAACCAGCCGCAGCAGCGCGCCTATCGCCGGGGCAAGGCCCCCATCGCCATCGGCGCGCTGGCTTTCGTGGTGATCCTGTCCTCCTTCGAGGTGGCGCCGATCTATACGCTCGGCTTCTTCGCGGTGGCGGCGATCTTCCTCACCCGCTGCATCGACAGCGACGAGGCGCTGGGTTTCGTCGACGGCCGGCTGATGGCGATGATCTTCGCCATGCTGGCGGTGGGCGAGGGGCTGGACCGTTCGGGCGCGGTGGAGATGATCGTGATGGGGGTGAAGCCCCTGATGGAGGGGTTGCCGCCCTTCCTGATGATCCTCGCCATCTACCTGCTCGGGCTGATCCTGACCGAGTTCCTGTCGAACAACGCGGTGGCGGTGATCTATACGCCCATCGTGATCCAGCTCGCCCATCAGCTCGGCGTCGATCCGCGGCCCTTCGTGGTGGCGGTGATGTTCTCGGCAACGCTCGCCTTCGCGACGCCGATCGGATACCAGACCAACATGATGGTCTATGGTCCCGGCGGCTACAAGTTCACCGATTTCACCAAGGTGGGGATTCCGCTGAACATCATCACCTGGCTGCTGTGCTCGGCGCTGATCCCGCTGATCTGGCCGCTTTATCCGTGATCGGGGCCGGGGGCTGACGGGCGCGGGCCGTTGCATGGCGGTTCGGTCTGATCGCCCGAGGGCCTGAAGCCGAGAGGCCGAGTTCCAAGCCCCGTGTGAGCCCTGTCCCCGCTTGGAACAAGGCACGCGCCCGCCGGGCAGCGCCCGCAAGGTTGGCGGGAAATATTTCCCCGTGTGAACCGCAGACCCGCCCGGAATCAAGGCACGCAGTGCCGCCGGGCAGCGCCCGACCGCCCCCTCGGGCGGGCGCTTCGGTGACGTAAGCGCGATGATCG
>JBDHSR010000053.1:0-12784 GCA_039808305.1 Gemmobacter sp.
CAGTTCCGGCATCATTCGCCTTTCCCGGCAGGATAGGTCAGCAACAGTTCCCAGGCGGCGAGGGCGCCGGTTCCGAGGAAGGCCACGGCCCAGAGCGGCGCGCCCGTGACCAGCTCGAATATCCCCCAGCCGAGCGCGAGGCCGGTGACCAGGAGGCGCCGCCGGAGCGGGCGGAACCACGGGGTGTCGAGGCCCCGCATCAGACCAGCCCCGCTTCGCGGGCCTGGCGCCGGAGCGTGGCGAGGCCGAGGGTCTGGTAGAGCAGCGGGTTGCGCAGCGCCGGATCCTGTTCGGCCTCGATCACGATCCAGCCGTCATAGCCGCCGCTTTTCAGGAGCTTCAGCAGCGGCAGGAAGTCGATCGCCCCCTCCTGATCGCCGGGCACGGTGAAGGCGCCGGCCAGAACGCCCTGCAGGAAGGACAGGTTTTCGGCCCGGACCCGCTCGGTGACCGGACGGCGGATGTTCTTGGCATGGACATGCGCCACCCGGCCGAGATGGCGGGCCAGCACCTTCGCAGGATCGCCGCCGCCGAAGGCGCAATGGCCGGCGTCGAACAGAAGCCGGGTATGGGGGCCGGTGGCCGCCATGAAGGCGTCGATCTCGCCGGGGCTCTCCACCACCGTGCCCATGTGGTGATGATAGGCGAGGGTCAGCCCCTCGCCGGCGAGCCAGCCGGCGAACGCCTCGATCCGGGCGCCGAAAGCGGCCATCTCCTCCGGGCTCAGCCGGGGGCGGGCGTTCACCGGCACCGCCGGGTCGCCGGGACGGGGCCTGTCGTGACCCTGGTCACCGACATCGGCGACAGTGGCCGGCACCATTTCGTCGGGCCCGACGATTGCAGGGGCGGCCGGATCGCGGGCGACCTGATGGGGCTGCTCATGCGGCCCGAAGGCGGCAATGTCCTGATGGTCGGCGGTCATGCGGAGAATACCGGCCAGCGCGCGAGACAGGCCGGCTTTCGCGCCATCCTGTCCGCCCGCCATCCCGGCACGCATCTGGTTCAGGTGCTCGAAACCGGCGAGGACGCGGATCTGGCCGGGCGGATGGTCGAAAGGGCCCTGCTGCACGATCCCTCGATCCGGGGCATCTATCAGGCCTCGACCGGCACGCTGCAAATCTGCGAGGCCCTGCGGCGGATCAACCGGGCCGAGGGGACCGTGATCGTCGCGCATGAACTGACGCCCAACCGCAAGCGGTTGCTGATCGAGCGGCGGATCCATGCCATCATCGACCAGAAGCCGGCGCTGGAGGCGCGTCTGGCGCTGGAGACCGTCGCGCGGCTGTTGGGGCGGCTCGATGGTGTCGCGGAGCCGCAGCCCGTGGAGACCCAGATCTTCATGGCCGAAAGCTTCTGAAATCGGGCCGGGCGCCGACCTGTCGGCCGGCCTTCGCCCGCGCTCCGCGCCTTCCGCGTGCCGCACGGAGGGCGCCGGCTGTGGGCGGCCCGGAAACGAAACCGGCTCCCCCATGGCGCTGCCGTCACAAGCCCGCGGAACGGCCCCGCTCCATCGCGAAGAGGCTGGCGGGAAGATGCAGGTTGAGCTGGATGCCCCCCGATATGCGGATACGTTCCAGCGTCCCGCGAAACCGCCCCTCCACGATGGCCTCCAGCAGCTTGGAGCCGAAGCCGGTGCCGCTTTCCGTCTCTTGCGGCGCGCGGGCGCCTTCCTCCCGCCATTCGATCGTCACGGTCTCCGGTTCGATCCCCACATCTATGGCCAGAGGCCCGCCGGCGGCGGCGAGGGCGCCGTACTTGACCGCGTTGGTGGCGAGTTCGTGGAACACCAGCGCGAATGACGTGACCGTTTCGCATTTCAGCAGCAGGGGGCTCGCTGGTCGAGATGACCGCCTGGCAGATCCGGGTATCGCGGCCTTGACGGAAAACCGTCAGGATCGGGGCTTGTGGCATCGCTCGCTGCGGGACTCGTCGGAAAGCGAAGGCCATGCCGGCGGTTCCGGCCGCCTTCCCTCGCAGGCCCGGCCCCTCGCGGCCGCGTGGGTCATATGGAGGAAAGGAGCGGCGCCCATCGACGCCGCCCCTTGTTCACTCGTCCAGTCTTCAGGTCGCGGACATTCGGCAACGCCCCCGGTCCCGCCCGATGGGCAAGGGCCGGATGCGCGCAGCGCCCGCGCCCTGATCGTTACTCGCCAGCGACGATGCGGGGGATGCAATCAGCGGCACCATTCAACCAACAGACCCGCCCCGGATCGCCGGGTCGCCCTGCCACCCCGAACCTGGAGCTTTCCGGCGACCCTTCCTGATCGTTACAGGCTTGCTCCGCCCCGGATTGTCCATAATGTGACAATCCGGGGCGGAAGATCGATGCCGGGGATCGGCAAGGCCCGTCACGGGGAGGGCATGGATGCGCGACCGGCTGCTGGCCCATGGCTGGCTCACGAACAAGCCCGAGCCCTTCCGGCAGGCCGTGCTGGATCTGGCGATGCCGCGATCCTATGTCGCCGGCCAGTTCACGCATCATATCGGCGACGCGCTCGGCGGCTTCTACGGTGTCGTCTCGGGCAGCTTCGCCGCGTTGGGCAAGAGCGCCACCTCGGATGTGCCCATGGGCCATGTCTTTCGCCGGGGAGGCTGGTTCGGCGAGGGTCCCCTCGTCACCGGCAGGCCGCGCACGCTCGCGTTCCGGGCCATGGAGCCGTCGCAGGTTGCCTATGTCCCGTTGACGGCTGTCGAAACCATCGCCAGGTCCATGCCGGACGCGCTCCGCCATTTCGCCTCGCTGTCGGAGCACAATCTGGATGTGTCCGTCCAGACGGTGGCCGACCTGCTGATCCGGCGCGCCGATCAGCGGATCGCCGCCGTCCTGCTCCGGGTGACCGGCGCGGAATTCGACCGCTTCTATCCCGGCGGGCCCGAGCGTTGCGCCCTGACCCAGAGCGACATCGCCGAGATGAGCAACGTGTCGCGGCAGGTCGCGAATACGACGCTGGGATTTCTCCAGCGCGAGGGGTGGATCGAGATCGGCTATGGCTGGATCAGGATCCGGAACGCGGAAAGGCTGAGGGCTTTCGTGGAGACGGAGATCGAGGGCCGGAAATCCCGATAGCGGGGGGCGCCAGAGACAGGCGCAGCGTGGCGGCGGCTTGGGCGATTGCCGTCCGGTGCCGGGGCCATGAGCCGGCCGCGCGGCGGGGAAGCCGGATGAGGAAGGCGGCGGGGGCGATCCGGCCGCCGCCTTTCCCAAGGCCCGCACCCCAGCCCCTGCCGGGTCCGGTGATGGCGTGCGGAACGTGGATGCCCCAGGGGGGAGCGGACCGCCACGCCTGACCGTAATCCCGGTCAGGCGAGGCGGATCCTGCGAGGCGGCCGTTCCTTCCATGCGGGGGATGGCCAGCGCAATCCCGTGCAGGCCGGCGGGCAGGTGTCAGAACCGGAGCTGCGAGGTCAGGTAGAATGTCCGCCCGGCCTCGGGGAACCCTTCGACGACCTGGATGTCGCGGTCGAAGAGATTGCGGATGCCGAAATCCATCGCGGCGGCGGGCGTCACCTGCCAGCTCGCGGCGAGATTGGCCAGGCCGAACCCGCCCATCCGGGTGTAGATCGGATTGGCCGGATCGCCCGATCCCACGGCCGGGTCGGACCAACGCGGGCCGTAGATCTCCAGCGACGGCGACAGCGTCAGGGTCTCGGTCGCCTTCCAGTCGAGGCCGAGCCAGGCCTTGTGCCGGGGAATGTCGGCGATCCGCAGCCCGGAGATCGACGGATCGGCGATGCTGGCATGGATATGGGTGTAGTTCGCCTTGAGGCCGAGACGATCGGTCACATCCCAGCGCGCTGCCAGTTCGATCCCCTTGTAGACCCCCTTGCCGACATTGCGCTGCTGCGAAACCTCGTCGCCCGCGCTGTCGGTGTAGAGATAGACCGCCTGGATCAGATCGCTGACGCGGCTGTGGAAAACCGCCCCCTCGACCGAGACGGGACCGAGATCGCCGCGATAGCCCAGCTCGATATTCGTTGCCCGTTCGGCCTTCAGGTCGGGGTTCGGCACGAATGTGTCGAAACGGGTGCTGTAGCGGTGGAACAGCGTCGGGAAGCTGGTCCGCGACGAGACGCTGGCATGGACCTCGCCGCCCGTGGCGGTGTTCCAGATCGCGGCGAGCTGCCCGTCCAGCGCATCCGATTTCACCCGCGGCAGGCCCGGATCGGTCGCGGTGCGATCCGCTTCCAGCACCTTCGCGCGGTTGAAGGCGAACCCGCCGACGACCCGCAGCCCGTCCGAGATCCGCCAGCTATCCTCGACGGCCAGCGAGATCGTCTCCTCCTTGCTGTATTCGGTCGGGTCCGGGGCGACCCCCAGCGAGGGCGTGGGGTAATTGGTTGCGCGATGCACGTCGCGGCGGAAATGCAGCGCGGCCTTCAGGTCATGCGCGCCGAGCGGAACGCCGTATTCCACGCTCGCGCCCAGCGAATAGTCGTCATACACGCTGTCGAAGGTGCGGCGCGGGGTGGTCTGGCTGGCATGGTCGGAATTGTCCCAGGCCGACAGGGTGTTGTCGAAGGTGTTGTAGTAGAGCCGGGTCTTCACATAGCCGGTGTCGAGTTCGGTGTCGGTATAGAACGCCAGGCTGGAGATGTCCCATTCGGGCCATGTCCAGTCCCGCTGGAAGCCGCTGGTCCCGGTGCCGGGCACGCCGCTGATCGGCAGCAGGATGTTGTAGGGCGCGTTCTTCGCGCCGGTCTGCCGGGTATAGCTCAGCACATATTCGTCGGTCGCGTTCGGCGTGTAGCCCAGCTTCACGTTCACCCGGCTGTCGGAGGTATCGGCATTGTCGCGCAGCCCGCCATCCTCTTGCGGCACCGGCGTGAAATCGCGCGACAGCCAGAAGCCGTCGGTCTCGCGCCGCATCAGGCTGGCCTGCGCGTACCATGTCTCCCGCCGGGTGCCGAGCGAGAGATAGCCGCTGCGCCCGCTGATGTCGCCGCGATTGCCGGCCTCCAGCCCCAGCCGGGCCTCGCCCTCGAACGGTTTGGTGGGGGTGCGGGTGACGAGGTTGATCGCGCCGCCCATGCCGCCGGGGCCGTTCAGCACCGAGACATGGCTTTTCTGCACCTGGATCTCCGACAGGTCCGGGGTCAGGAAGCGGCCGTAATCCAGCCGGTTGTCGGCCGGCAGGAAGATGCGGATGCCGTCGATCGACAGCGGCACATGCCAGCGGTCGAAGCCGCGCACGAAGACCTCGCGTTCGTTCCGGCTGCCGCCGCCCGCGCTGACCGAGGAGACGCCGGGCAGGGTGCCGAGCGCGTCTTCCAGCGTGGCGCGGTTCTCTTTCCGCGCCTCGTCGCCGGTGACGGTGCTGGTGGTGCCGCCCTGTCCCTCGCCCTCGCCGCCCAGATGGATCATGCCGAGCACGAAGGTATCCGCCGGAACGGGCCTGCCGGTTTCGGCCCGGAGCGCGGTGGTCGGGATCCCGGGAAGGATCATCCCCGCCAGGATCAGGCGGTGCAGCAGGCTGGTGGGCGGTGTCACGGGTCTCTCCTCCTCAGGGCGCCGCCTTCGGGGAAGGGCGGGCGAATCGTTATGTTTGATGAAACATATCCGATCTCCCGGGCAAGACCATGCGCCGGGGCCATGCCTGTGCTGTGGCTTTCTTGCAGCGGTGGGTCATGGCGCGGGCTTCCCGCTTGCAAGCCCGATGAGATATGTTCCATGATACATATCGAACCCGGCATCGGGGCGACTCCACCGGAGGGGAGGCCATGGACATCCGATATGTCAGTTCCGATCAGGACCGGCACACCAACGCCGTCCTCGTCGCCGTGGCCGAACGCGCGGCGGCCGAGGGCATCCGCCTCGCGGGCACGGTGCAGCCGGTGCCCGCCGGCGTCGTGCCGCGGAAATGCGACATCGTGCTGCGGCTGCTGCCGGACGGTCCGGTCCGCAATGTCAGCATGGATCTCGGCCCCGGCGCGACCGGCTGCCGCCTGGACGCGGGCGCGCTGGAAGAGGCGGTCGCGGTGGTGCAGGAACGCCTGCCCGCAGCGCAGGGGCTGATCGTGAACAAGTTCGGCAAGCAGGAGGCGGCGGGGCGCGGGCTGGTCGAGGCCATCGGCCGGGCCTGCGCCGCCGGTCTGCCGGTGCTGGTCGGCGTCTCGCCGGAATGGCGCGCGGCCTTCCTCGCCTTCGCGGCCGGAACCGCGCGGCCGGTGGACGCCGACGAGGAGGCGGTGATGCGCTGGCTCCGCGCCGCCTGCCGCGCGCGGGCCGCCTGATCCGGAAACCCAGGGAGAGCAAGCATGAAACTCAGCGCCAGGAACGTATTGCGCGGCACGGTGGTCGAGATCGTCACCGGCGCCGTCACCAGCCATGTCAGGATCGACATCGGCGGCGCGGTGGTCACCGCCGCGATCACCAACGAGGCGGTGCGGGAATTGGGGCTGGCCGTCGGCAAGGCCGCCGCCGCCGTCATCAAGGCCTCGGACGTGATGGTCGGGGTCGATGACTGACGGCCTCGCCGATCCGTTGCGCCCGCATGAGGAGGCCGTCGCCCTGCCGGCGGCCTTCGATGCCGGGCTCTGGTTCATCGGCCGCATCCGCACGCCATGGCCGGAGCGCGGCGCCTGTCCCAAGCGCGGCGATGCCGAGACCGGCCCGCCCTGCCGGATCGAGATCGACAGCCGCTGGGCCGCCGCGCTGGACGGCATCGGGCGGCACCGGAATCTCCAGGTCCTCTACTGGATGCACCTGTCCCGCCGCGATGCCGTGCGGCAGAACCCGCATTTCGCCGAGGGCTCCATCGGCACCTTCGCCATCCGCTCGCCGCTGCGGCCCAATCCCGTCGCCTCGTCGGTGGTGCGGCTTCTGGCGGTCGAGGGCGACAGCCTCGTGGTGCGCGGTCTGGATTGTGTCGACGGCACGCCGCTGATCGACCTCAAACCCGAATTCGGAGCCCTCTGGTGCGATACTTCCCCGCAACCGCGCTGACGGCGGCGATCCTCGCCGCGCTGACCGCCTTTCCCGCCCCGGCCTTCGACGGCCGGGCCGTCACCGATGCGACCGGGCGCGAGGTGGTGGTGCCTACCGATCCGGCCCGCGTCTTCGCCGCCGGCCCGCCCGCCTCGGCCCTGCTCTATGTGCTGAAGCCCGAGGCGATGGTGGGCTGGGTCCGCGCCCCGCGCGCGGACGATCTGCCCTGGCTGCGGCCCGAGGCGGCGGCCCTGCCGGCGCTCGGGCAGTTGACCGGCAAGGGCGACACGCTGAACCTCGAAGTGCTGCTGGCCGCCGCGCCCGACCTGATCGTCGATTACGGCACGGTGAACGACACCTATATCGACCTCGCCGCCCGGGTGCAGGCGCAATCCGGCGTGCCCTATGTCCTGATCGACGGCTCGTTCGCGGAACTGCCGCGCTCGATCCGCCGGATGGGAGAGGTGCTGGCCGTGCCCGAACGCGCCGAAACCCTCGCCGCCTATGCCGAGACGATGCTGGCCGAGACGGACGCGCTGCTGGCCGCGATCCCCGAGGCCGAGCGGCCCCGCGTCTACCTCGCCCGTGGCCCCGAGGGGCTGGAGACCGCCACCCGCGGCTCGATCAACGCCGAGATCATCGAGCGCGCGGGCGGCCGCAACGTGGCCGAGGCCGGCGCCGGCAATCTGGCCACCGTCAGCCCCGAGCAGATCCAGCTCTGGGCGCCGGATGTCATCATCACCATCGACCCGGATTTCGCCGCGCATGTCGGCGCCATGCCGGAATGGCGGGGCATCCCGGCGGTGGCGGAGGGCAGGGTCTATCTGGCGCCCTCCGCCCCCTTCGGCTTCATCGACCGGCCGCCCTCGGTGAACCGGCTGATCGGCCTGAAATGGCTGGCGCACAAGCTCCATCCCGGCCGGGTCCCGGGCGACCTGCGGGCCGATGTCGCCCGGTTCTACGATCTTTTCTACGGCGTCGCGCCCGACGAGGCCGCCCTGGGGGCGCTTCTGGGTGACTGACCGGAGCCTGGCGCCGCTGCTGATCCTGGTCCTGACCGCCATCCTGCTGGCCGGGGCGGCGATCGGCCCGTTTCCGCTGGCGCCCCGCCAGATCCTCGCGCTGCTCACCGGCGGAGGGGAGGCGCAGGCCGCCACGGTCCTGTGGAACATCCGCCTGCCGCGCGTTCTCGCCGCGGCGCTGGTCGGCGCCGCGCTGGCGGCGGCCGGTGCGGCCTATCAGACCGCGTTCCGCAATCCGCTGGTCTCTCCCGACATTCTCGGCGTCTCGGCGGGGGCGGGCTTCGGCGCCGTCCTCGGGATCCTGCTGGGCCTGCCGGTGCTGGCCATCCAGTTGACCGGCTTCGTCACGGGCCTCGCCATGGTGGGGCTGGTCCTGCTGCTGTCGCTTTCGCTGCGCGGCGGCGGGCAGGTGCTGGTCATGGTGCTGTGCGGCATCGCGGTGGGGGCGCTGGCCGGGGCCGGCATCTCGCTGGTCAAGCTGCTGGCTGATCCGGAGCAGCAGCTTCCCGCCATCACCTTCTGGCTGATGGGCAGCCTCGCCGGGGCCAAGCGCGCCGATGTCGCGGCCGCGCTGCCGGCGATCCTCGCGGGGCTCGCGCCGCTGGTCCTGCTGCGCTGGCGGATCGGCCTGCTGGCGCTCGGCGATGACGAGGCCCGGACCATGGGGGTCGAGGCCGGGCGGCTGCGCCTTGCGGTCATCGCCTCGGCCACCCTGATGACCTCGGCCGCAGTGTCCATGGCGGGGGTGATCGGCTGGGTCGGGCTGATGGTGCCGCATATGGCGCGGATGCTGACCGGGCCGCGCTTCGACCGGCTGCTGCCCGCCGCGACCCTGATCGGCGCCGGGTTCATGGTGCTGGTCGACACCGCCGCCCGTTCCATCGCGCCGATGGAGGTGCCGTTGGGCATCCTGACCGCCGTCCTCGGCGCCCCGGTCTTCGTCTGGCTGCTGGCGCGGAGCGCGCGCGGATGGGCGGAATGACCCCGCTGATCGAGGCGCGCGGCCTGAGCGTCGGCCATCGCCGCCAGCCGGTGCTGTCGGGCATCGACCTCGTGCTGGAGCCGGGGCGGATCCTCTGCCTGCTCGGCCCGAACGGGGCGGGCAAGACCACGCTGTTCCGCACGCTGCTGGGCCTCCTTCCGCCCGTCGCCGGCGAGATCCGGCTGGAGGGCCGCGCCCTGGCCGGGCTGTCGCGCCGCGAGATGGCCGGTGTGGTGGCCCATGTGCCGCAGGCCCTGTCGACCCCCTTCGCCTTCCGCGCGCTGGATCTGGTGCTGATGGGGGCCGCCGCGCGGCTGGGCCCCCTCGCTCTTCCCGGCCCCGCCGAGACCGGAAGGGCCGCGGAGGCGATGGAGCGCCTGGGGATCGCCGGCCTCGCGGGGGCCGAGGTCACCCGGCTGTCCGGCGGCCAGCGCCAGATGGTCCTGATCGCCCGGGCGCTGGCGCAGGGTGCGCGGGCCGTCGTGATGGACGAGCCGACCGCCAGCCTCGACATCGCCAACCGGTCCCGCGTCGGCCGGGCGATCCGGGGGCTGGCGGATCGGGGCATGGGGGTGATCCTGTCGACCCACGACCCCGATCAGGCCGCCGCGCTCGGCGACCGCGCGCTGCTGGTCGGGGGCGGGCGGGTTCTGGCCAGCGGCCCGGTCCGCGAGGTGATGACCGAGGCGCATCTCTCCGCCCTCTACGGCCTTCCCCTGCGGCGGGAGCGGCTCGCCGATGGCGGGCTGCATTTCCGGGGCTGACCGGCCCCGCCGCGCGGCCCGCCCGCGAGAGGCCGCTCAATGCCCGCCCGTCGCCTGCCCGGCATTGCCGATCAGGAGGCCCGCCCCGGCCTCGACATTGCCCGCCACGGTTTCCAGCGCGAACCGCTCCCGGTCGCGTTCCCGGATCCGGCGCATCAGCTCGGCCGCCTCCCCGGGGCCGTCGCCCAGGCGTTCCAGCGCCTCGCGCCCCATCTCCATCGCGCTTTCGAAGGTCTCGCGCATCTGGAAATCCGCGCCGGCGGCGACCAGTTCCAGCGCATGCTCGCGGTCGAAGGCGCGGGCCAGCACCGGCACCAGCGGATATTCGTGCTTGGCCAGCTCGACGATCCGCGTCACGGCGGCGCGGTCGCTGGCGGCGGCGACGATCAGGCCGGCGGTCCCGGCCCCGGCGGCGTGCAGGATGTCCAGCCGCGCGCCGTCGCCATACCAGACCTTGAAGCCGTATTCCTCCGCGTCGCGGATCGCCTGCGGATCGCTGTCGATGATCGACAGCGAATGTCCCCGCGCCAGCAGCGGCTGGCTGACGATCTGCCCGAAGCGGCCGAACCCGATCAACAGCACCCGGCCCGACAGGCCCTCGGCGGCCTCGACCCCCTCCATCGAGACGGCGGAGCCCGGCGCCAGACGGTCGTGCAGGATGATCATCAGCGGCGTCAGCACCATCGAGATGATGATGATCGCCGTCAGGTTGGCGTTCCATTCCGGCGTCAGGATGCCGAATTGCGTGGCGGCGGCGTAAAGGACGAAGGCGAATTCGCCGCCCTGCGCCATCAGCACCGCCCGCTCCAGCGCCTCGGCGCGACCGGCTTTGGTGACGCGGGCGACGCCATGGATCACCGCCATTTTCAGCACCATGAAGGCCGGGACCGAAATCGCGATCACCGCCCAGTTCGCCGCGATGATCTTCAGATCCAGCGCCATGCCGACGCCGAGGAAGAAAAGGCCCAGCAGCAACCCGCGGAACGGCTCCACATCCGCCTCGAGCTGGTGGCGGAACGAGGATTCCGACAGCAGCACCCCGGCGAGAAAGGCCCCCATCGCCATCGACAGCCCGCCCGCCTGCATCAGCACGGCGGCGCCGAGGACCACCAGCAGCGCGGCCGCCGTCATCACCTCGCGCGCGCCGAACCGGGCCAGCAGCCGGAACATCGGATCGAGCAGATAGCGCCCGGCCAGCACCAGCGCGGCGATGGCGGCCAGCCCGAGGCCCACGCCGGCCAGCCGCTCCGCCAGGGTCGCCGCCTCGCCGCCCGGGGCGAGGAAGGCCACGATGGCCAGAAGCGGCACGATGGCCAGATCCTCGAACAGCAGGATGGCGATGATGCGGCGGCCCTTCGGCTGCGCCATCTCGCCGCGTTCCTGCAACATCTGCATGACGATGGCGGTGGAGGTCAGCACGAAGCCGGTGCCGGCGACGAAGCTGGCCGAGGTCGGATAGCCGAGCGCGATGCCCACCCAGATCAGCGCGAGGATCGCGAGGCAGACCTGCAACGCGCCCAGCCCGAAGATCTCGCCCCGCATCGCCCAGAGGCGCGAGGGCTGCATCTCCAGCCCGATGACGAACAGGAACAGCACCACGCCCAGCTCGGCGACATGGATGATCGCCTGCGCGTCATGGAAGAAGCCGAAGCCATAGGGGCCGATGGCCAGCCCGGCGGCCAGATAGCCCAGAACGGAGCCGAGCCCGATGCGCCGGAAAAGGGGCACGGCCACCACCGCCGCCGCCAGCAGGACGACGACGGGCAGAAGGTCGAAGCCGTGATGCGCGGCCTCGGCTGCCGGGGAAATCGGATCGGACATGGATCAGCCTTTCATCCGCCAGACCAGAAGCCCGGCCAGCGTGGCGGGCACGGCGAACACCGCCAGAAGGATCGGCAGTTCCGCCCGCAGCGGATAGCCCGCCTTCGCGACCCCGACCCAGAGGTTGACCAGCGCCACCCCGGCCCAGACCGGCACGAACCAGCGCAGCGCCAGCGCGACCCCGCCGGCGTCATGCCCCCAGAGCCGCCCGAACAGCGCGAACACCGCCATCAGCAGCAGCCCCGCGAAGATCACCGTCGCCATGTGCATGTCCCGCTCCCCTTCGGCCTGTCCGCGATCTTATGGTTTGCGCTTTCCGTATAAAGCGGGCGATACTGACTTCACCTGTCGGAAACAGCGAACAATGGACCGGATCGACCTCTACCGCGTCTTCGCCCGCGTGATCGAGACCCGCAGCTTCACCCGCGCGGCGGATACGTTGCAGATGCCGCGCTCCAGCGTCTCCACCGCCATCGCGGAGCTGGAGGCCCGGCTGGGCGCGCGGCTGCTGAACCGCACGACGCGGCGGGTGGCGCCCACCGCCGAGGGCGAGGAGTTCCACGAGCGCTGCCTCGCGCTGCTTGCCGAAAGCGAGGAGATGGAGGCGATGTTCCGCAGCGCCAGCCGCCGGATGGAGGGGCGGATCCGGGTGGATGTGCCGGGGCGGATCGGCCGGCTGATCGTCGCGCCGGCCTTGCCCGGCTTCCTGGCGCTCTGGCCCGGCATGAGGGTGGAGCTGGGCCTGACCGACCGCGCCGTCGATCTGGTGGGCGAGCGGGTGGATCTCGCCCTGCGCGTCGGGCCGCTGCCCGGCTCCGGCCTGCGCGCGCGCCGCATCGGCGAGATCGCGCAGGTCAACGTGGCCAGCCCCGCCTATCTGGCGGCGCAGGGCGTGCCGCAGATGCCGGCCGATCTGGACCGGCACTGGCAGGTCGCCTATGCCTCGCCCTCGACGGGGCGGGTGGCGGATTGGGAATGGCGCGAGGCGGGCCGCAGCCAGAGCCGCCCGGTGCCCTGGCGCGTCTCGGCCAACAGCGCCGAGGGCTATATCGCCTGCGCGCTGGCCGGGCTGGGGCTGATCCAGATCCCGGCCTATGACGTGGCCCGCCATCTCGCCGCCGGGGAACTGGTCGCGGTGATGCCCGACCATCCGCCCGAACCGCTGCCGGTGCATCTGCTGTTCCTCGGCGGCGCCCGCCCGTTGCGCAGGCTGACCGCCTTCGCGGACTGGATGGAGGATCTGCTGCGCTCCGCCATCGGGGGGTGAGGC
>JBDHSR010000054.1:0-12742 GCA_039808305.1 Gemmobacter sp.
TTGTCGAGGCTCACCACCTCGGCCTCGCGCGGCTTCTCGGGCTCCGGCGGGGCCTCGGCGATCTCCTCGTCCTCTTCCTCCTCGTCGTCCTCTTCCTCATGCGTCTCGAAGCGCAGGCCGAATTCGACCGAAGGATCGACGAAGGTGCGCACGGCGTCGAAGGGGATGACCAGCGGCTCGGGGCTGTTGCCGAAGTTCAGCGTGACCGAGAACCCGTCCGGCGTGACCTCCAGATTCTCGAACCAGTGCTGGATCACCACCGTCATCTCCTGCGGGTAACGCGCGCGCAGCCAGTCGGCGATGGCGACATCCGGATGGGTGGTGTCGAAGGTGATGAAGAAGTGATGCGCCCCGGGAAGGCCGTTGCGGGCCACATCCTCCAGCACCGACTGGATCAGCCCGCGCATCGCGCGGTGCATCAGATTGCCATAGTCGATGGTTCGGGCCATGCAACACCTCTCAGCCTTCCGGCCCCACCATAGGGCGCGGCCGGAGCGATGGGAAGGGGTTTCCCCCTGTCAGGCGCGCAACACCTTGTCCAGCGCGCCGATCAGCTTCGCCACCTCGGCCTCCGAGGTGTAGTGCACGAAGGACAGCCGGAGCACGCCCTGATCGGTGTCGATCCCCAGCGCGCCGAGCGGGCGGACGCCGTAGAAATTGCCGCCGCCCGCCATGACGCCATGCCCGGCCAGCGCCGCCGCGACCGGCAACGCCTCGCGCCGCAGGTCGACCGCCACGGTCGGCGCGCGCCGCTCCGCCGCGCGCGGGCCGATCAGCCGCAGGTCGTTGCGCGCGCCGAGATAGTCGAGCAGCGGTTGCAGCAGCCGCACCTCGTGGCCGCGCATCAGGTCGTGCACCGCGTTGTTGCGGGCGAGCGGCGGCGCCTCGGCCCCGCCGGAATGATGGGCATGCAGCGCGTCGATGTAATCCGCCATCCCGGCGCAGGCCGCGACCTGCGCATGGTCCGGCCCGGCCGGGGTGAAGCGCTTGTAAAGCACGTCCGCGTTGAAATAATGCGCCTGGTTGGGCAGCGCCGCGCCGATGCCGCGGCGGATCACCATGATGCCCTGATGCGGCCCGTAGGTCTTGTAGGCCGAGAACAGGTAGACATCCGCCCCCAGCGCCGGAATGTCCGGCAGGCCATGCGGCGCATAGCTCACCCCGTCGACGCAGGTGAAGGCGCCCGCCGCCCGCGCCATGGCGCAGATTTCCGCCACCGGATTGATCTCGGCCACGATGTTGGAGCAATGCGGGAAGCAGACCAGCCTCACCTTGCCATCCGCCAGCAGGGGCGCCAGCGCCGCCGGGTCGAGATGCCCGCTCTCCGGGTCGATGCGCCATTCGCGCACCTCCACCCCCCCGTCGGCCACCCCCTCGTCGGCGAGGCGGCGCCAGACGCCGGAATTGGCCTCGTGATCCTGATCGGTCACCACGATGGCGGCCTTCTGCCCCCTGAGCCACATCCGCACCGCATTGGCCAGCACGAAGGTATTGGCGCTGGTCGAGGGGCCGAAGGACAGCTCGTCGCCCTCCACCCCCATCAGCGCGGCGAGACGCGCGCGCGCCTCGTCCATCTCGGCCCCGCCCAGCCGGCTCGCCTCGTAGGGCGCGTAGGGCTGCACCTTGCGGTCGTGGTAGAAGCGGGTCAGCCGGTCGATCACCTGCCGGCAGGTATAGGAGCCGCCGGCATTCTCGAAGAAGGCCTGGCCCTCCAGCGCGGCGCTGGCGAAGGCCGGAAACTGGCTGCGGACGAAATCGATGTCGAGTGCGGTATCAAGCGGCATCCTGGCTGGGCCCTCCCTGTTCGGGGCGATCCTGCCCGAGCCGCCGGGCCGCCGCAAGGGGCGAGCAGGATTTGATCAAAACCGGCGAAATCACGCCAAGCCCCTGTTCCGCCTGCCGCTTCGCCCCAGTTTGGCCTTGAGCGACCCGCCCGCCTCGCTTAGCCTTCCCGCCGTCGCGCGGGCGCAAAGCCCCGCCTTCCAACAGCCGAGGAGCGCCCCCATGTCCATCCGCACCACCATCCTGACCGGCACCGCGCTGGCCTTCGCCCTGCCCGCCTTCGCCGCCGACCCCGAGCTGACCGTGCTGGAATGGGCGGGCTGGGACATTCCCGGCGTCATGGACGGCTATGTCGCCAAGAACGGCGACAAGCCGACCTATTCCTTCTTCGCCGATGACGACGAGGCGTTCCAGAAATTCTCCTCGGGCTTCAAGGCCGACATCGTGCACCCCTGCGGCGCCCATGTCGGGCGCTACCGCGACGCCGGGCTGATCGAGCCCTGGGACACCTCGAAGATCCCGGAATTCGCCAATCTCGCGCCGCGCTTCCTGGAAAGCGGCGTGTTCAAGGACGATGGCGGGCTGTGGTTCATGCCGGTGGACTATGCCTATACCGCCATCGCCTACAACACCAAGGACGTGCCGGAAGAGGATGTGTCGACCCTCCAGGTCTTCGCCGATCCGAAATATGCCGGCCGCGTCTCGCTGCCCGATTCGACCGACGACATCTGGGCGCTGGCCTTCCTCGCCACCGGCCAGACCACCTGGGACGGCGCGACCGACGAGCAGTTCCAGGCCGCCGCCGACTGGCTGCGCTCGGTCCATCCCAATGTCCGCGCCTACTGGACCGACCCGTCCGAGATGGCGCAGCTCATGGCCACCGGCGAGGTGCTGGTCGCCTGGTCGTGGAACGACGGCGTGGCGACGCTGAAGGCCGAGAACTTCCCGGTCGGCTACCAGCGCAGCCCGAAGGAAGGCTCCTCGACCTTCATCTGCGGCTATGTGAACGCCAAGGACGGCCCCGGCAAGGAAGAGAAGGCCTACGACTTCATCAACAGCATGCTGGCGCATTCCTCGGCGCCGGCGCTGCTGGAGGGGCTGGGCTACGCGCTGTCGAACGACGCCGCCATGGCCGAGATCGCGCCCGAGACGCTGGCCGAGGCCTATGTCGACCCGGTGACCACCACGCTCTTCATGCAGACCCCGGTCTCGCCCGAGTTCCGCACGAAGATGATCGAGGAGTTCGAGCAGATCAAGGCGGGCTTCTGATCCCCGCGCCACGCCGGGCGCCCGCCCGGCGGCGAACGAACGAACGAAGGAAGGGGGCGCTCGCGCCCCCTCTTGAGCCTTGCGGCTCAATTCACCCCCTGAGGATATTTTCGGACAGAAAATGAAGCAAGGCGCGCTTCCGTCCATTTTCTGTCTGCAAATATCCTCGGGGGGAGTCGCCGCAGGCGGCGGGGGGCGGAAAGCCCCCCTCGACGGCGACATCCCGCAGACCGGCCGGGAGGCTTGCGCCGCCCGTCGCCCGCGCCTATATCTGGGACGTTCGGGTTCGCCCGGACTATGGCGATAAACGCACCTGTAATAAACGGATCGGACCCGGGGGCGGTACCCGGCGGCTCCACCAAGACTCGCTCGTTGGGCGCGGAGGGGGCCGAAACAGGATCGACGAACGTCTAAAGAGGCCAGCTTTCGCTCGGTGAGCTACCACCGTTATCGGTGCAAAAGTACAGTTGCCAACGACAACCGTGCTCCGGTGGCTCTGGCTGCGTAAGCAGCTCGGGTAACCGAAACTCAAGCCCTTGCGCTTAGCCGCGTAAGGCGGGGTTCGCAGGTACCTGGCAACAGAAACCTGCACTTTCCCCCTTTTCGAGAAACCGGGCCGGGCTTTCTTCCCCGAGGCAGGATCCGTCGTTTCCGGAGGGCAGCGTCGACCGAATGGAAAGACCCGCCACCCTGCCCGCCATCGCAGAACGGGGCTTTGACAGGCGCGGAGGGCGTTCCCTCTCACGGCGGCTGGTGCCGCAGGCGACTCCGGCGGCCCGCGCCTTTGACGGAGGGCGCCGCAAATCGTCGCCGCCGGGGCGGTGTTGCCATCTGGACCGCGAGGCCGGCAGGGCGCATCGCCATTGACCAGGTGCCGCTTCGACACCGGACCACGCCGCGCGAAGCCCGCCATTCCCCACTGGAAGCGCATCGCGCTTTGGGGTAAGGCCGTCGCATCCTCCTCCGCCGAAAGGATCGCCCCATGAAAGCCGCCGTCATCACCTTCCCCGGCTCCAATTGCGACCGCGATCTCGCGGTGGCCTTCGAGAAGGCGGGGGCCGAGGTCGTGCGGGTCTGGCACAAGGATGACGCGCTTCCCGCCGGGGTCGATGTGGTGGGGGTGCCGGGCGGCTTCTCCTTCGGCGATTACCTGCGCTGCGGCGCCATCGCCGCGCAATCGCCGATCGCCCCGGCGCTGCGGGCCCATGCGGCGCGCGGCGGCTATGTCATCGGCATCTGCAACGGCTTCCAGGTGCTGACCGAGATGCGGCTGCTGCCCGGCGCGCTGATGCGCAACGCCGGCCTGAAATTCATCTGCAAGGTGGTGGAGCTGGAGGTGGCGACCACCGCCTCCGCCTTCACCGCGGGCTACGCCGCCGGCCAGCGCATCCGGGTGCCGGTCGCCCATCACGACGGCAATTACACCGCCGACGCCGAGACCCTGGCGCAGTTGCGGGCCGAGGACCGCATCGCCTTCCGCTATGCCGCGAACCCCAACGGCTCGATGGGCGACATCGCCGGCATCCTGTCGGAGAACCGCCGCGTCCTCGGCATGATGCCCCACCCGGAACGGGCGGCGGAGTCCGCGCATGGCGGCGCCGATGGCGCAGCACTCTTCGCCGGGCTCGTCGGCAAGATGGCGCTGGCCTGAGCTGGATCGGGCTTGAGCGCCCCCTGCCCCGCGCCTAGATTGCCGCCATGCAGGATGCGCCCGCCCAGACCGAGACCGATCGCCGGGAGTCCGGGATTTCCTGGCGGGTGAAGCTTGTCGTGGCGCTGCTGGTGCTGCTGGCCATCGGCGTGGTGCTGGTCACCAACCGCTGGCTGTCGGAACGCTTCACCGAGGTCACCCGCAACCGGGCCGAACTGCGCCTCGCGCTCTATTCCGGCAACATGATCTCGGAATTGCAGCGCACCTCGGTGGTGCCGCTGCTGCTGGCGCGCGACCCGGAACTGATCGAGGCGCTGACCGAGCAGCAATACGCCCAGACCTCGGCCCGGCTGATCTCGTTCCAGTCCGAGATCGGCGCGGCCTCGATCCTGCTGCTCGACAAGGAGGGGCGGGTGGTGGGGGCCACCAACCGCAACCAGCTCGGCATGAACCTGCGCGCCGCGCCGCATTACGTCGACGCGCAGCGGGTGCATGACACGACCTTCACCGTCGCCCCGCGCGAGACCATGGGGTTCGACTTCACCTATTCCCGCGCCATCCGCGCCGAGAACCAGATCCTCGGCGTCATCGTTGTCGCGGTGGATCTGATGAAATACGAACGCGCCTGGGCCGGGCTCCAGGACGCGGTGATGGTGACCGACAGCGAGGGCACCGTGCTGCTGGCGACCGAGCCGCGCTGGCGCGGCCTGCCGCTGGCGCAGGCGCTGGAGGCGCGCGACGCGCCCTCGGCCATCCGGCGCGCCCTGCAAGGCGCCGCCGACTGGGCGCAGGAGCCGCCCGACGCCTATCTGAGCGGCGAGGCGGTGATGAAGACCGAGACCCGCGTCGCCTTCCGCGGCTGGCGGATGATCACCTATACCGCCTACGATTCGGTGCGCGAGCGGGTGAACGGCGTGCTGGCGCTGGAGATCATGGGCTTCGCCATCCTGCTCGCCGTCACCTTCTACATGCTGTCGCGCCGCGCCTGGTCGCAAAGCGTGACCTTCCAGCGCGAAAGCGCCGAGCTGCGCCTGCTGAACGCAAGGCTGCAACGCGAGATCGCCGAACGCGAGAAGGTGCAGAAGAACCTCGAAGTGGCGGAGCTGACGCTGGCGCAATCGTCGAAACTCGCCGCTCTGGGCGAGATGTCGGCGGCGGTCAGCCACGAGCTGAACCAGCCGCTCGCCGCGATGAAGACCTATCTCGCCGGCGCGCGCCTACTGCTGCAACGGCGGCGCACCGAGGAGGCGCTGTCCTCCTTCCAGCGCATCGACGACCTGATCGACCGGATGGGCGCCATCACCCGGCAGCTCAAATCCTATGCCCGCAAGGGCGGCGAGGCGTTCGAGCCGGTGGACATGCGCGCCTCGCTCTCCTCCGCCCTGTCGATGATGGAGCCGCAGCTGAAGGCGCGCGTGGTGCGCATCACCCGCGCCCTGCCGCGCCAGCCGGTGATGGTGATGGCCGACCGGGTGCGGCTGGAACAGGTCATCATCAACCTGCTCAGGAACGCGCTGGACGCCACGAAAGAGACGGCGCAGCCGCAGATCGACCTGATGCTCTCGGCCGGCGAGACCGCGACGCTCACCGTGCGCGACAACGGCCACGGCATCGCGGAACTCGAAAACGTGTTCGAGCCTTTCTATACCACGAAGAAACCCGGCGAGGGGGTGGGGCTCGGCCTCGCCATCTCGTCCGGCATCGTCACCGACCTTGGCGGCCGGCTGACCGCGCGCAACGCGGAAGGGGGCGGGGCTGTTTTCGAGGTCCAGCTCCCCATATTGACCGAGACCGCCAAGGCAGCAGAATGAGGACTCCATGGCCCGAGCAATGAAGGTCGCCATCGTCGATGACGAGGCGGACATGCGCCAGTCGATCAGCCAGTGGCTCGCTTTGTCGGGCTTCGACACCGAGAGCTTCGGCAGCGCCGAGGAGGCGCTGTCGGCCATCGGCGCCGATTTCCCCGGCATCGTGGTCAGCGACATCAGGATGCCCGGCATGGACGGCATGGCCTTCCTCAAACGGCTGATGGGGATGGATTCAGGGCTTCCCGTCATCATGATCACCGGCCATGGCGACGTGCCGATGGCGGTGGAGGCGATGCGGCTCGGCGCCTTCGACTTCCTCGAAAAGCCGTTCAACCCCGACCGGATGACGGAACTCGCGAAACGCGCCACCCAGTCGCGGCGGCTCACCCTCGACAACCGGGCGCTGCGGCGGGAGCTGTCGGACGGCTCCACCATCATGCTGAAGCTGATCGGCACCAGCCCGGCGATGGACCGGCTGCGCGAGGACATCCTCGATCTCGGCCAGGCCGACAGCCATGTGCTGATCGACGGCGAGACCGGCACCGGCAAGACGCTGGTGGCGCATGCGCTGCACGCGGTGGGGCCGCGCGCCTCGAAGAAATTCGTGACGGTGAGCTGCGCCGCCTGGTCCGAGGACCAGCTCGCCGCGAAACTCTTCGGCCCGACCGAGGACGGCGTGCCGCTGATCGAGGAGGCGCGCGGCGGCACGCTCTGCCTCGAAGACATCGAAAGCCTCAGCCATCCGCTGCAATCGCGGCTGCTGACGGTGATCAACGAGCAGGGCACCCCGCCCGAGACCCGCATCATCGCCATCTGCAACGAACACGCGCCGGACAAGACGCTGGAACAGCTGCTGCGCCCCGACCTCTATTACCGCCTGGGCGCCATGACCATCGTGCTGCCGCCGCTGCGCGCGCGCGGCGAGGACATCCTGACCCTCTTCACCCGCCTCTCGGAACAGTTCGCCGAGGAATACGGCTGCGACGCGCCGGACGTGACGGCGCAGGAGGCCGCGCAACTGCTGCAAGCCCCCTGGCCCGGCAATGTGCGCCAGCTAGTGAACATCGCCGAACGCGCGGTCTTGCAGAACCGGCGCGGCTCCGGCTCCATCGCCTCGCTCCTGATGGCCGACAACGAGGCCGCCGGCCCCGCGCTCACCACCGAGGGCAAGCCGCTGAAGGAATATGTCGACGCCTTCGAGCGGATGCTGATCGACAACACCATGCGCCGCCACAAGGGCTCCATCGTCGCGGTGATGGAGGAACTCTGCCTGCCGCGCCGCACCCTGAACGAGAAGATGGCGAAATACGGGCTGAGCCGGGGCGACTATACCTGACGCGGCACCCGGCCCCCGCCGGAGCAGGGGGCGCTCGCGCCCCCTCTTGGCCTTGCGGCCAATTCACCCCCTGAGGATATTTCCGGACAGAAAATGCACGGAAGCGCGCCCTGCTTCATTTTCTGTCCGGAAATATCCTCGGGGGGTGAGGCGCGCAGCGCCGAGGGGGGCGGAAAGCCCCCCTGCCCCGCCCTCCATCCGGCGGCGGGCCAGGGCGGCGCGCTTCCGGCCGCATGATTTTTGCCATTGTGTTTTCCGCCGCGCTCCCCTTATTGTCACCGGACGGATGCCTTCCTGTCACAGACGAGGCGCCGGATCTCAGTTTCGCTGCTGGAAGCGCGGCTTGGGCCACGGGTCCGAAGCGCCCTTTCCCGCAGACATCCTTGGCCGCAAGGCCGCACATTCGCCGGTCGCCCCTTCGGTGCCATCGGCCTTTCATTTGGGCGCGTCCGCGCCCGGGAACCGAACCGCGATGAGCCGCGCGCTGGATGCAACGAGGGATGACCGGAGGCCGCAAGGCGCTCCGGCCGCTCGTGCTTGCCGCAGCCTCGCCCGAACAAGCCGCCATCCGCTCGACCGCACCTTCACCGGGGCCTCCCCGGGAGGCGTGGCCGGGCCATGGCGCATTGGAACACCATGGCCAAGAAAATGCTCATCGACGCCACGCATCCGGAGGAAACCCGGGTCGTCGTGGTCGACGGAAACAAGGTCGAGGAATTCGACTTCGAGACGGTAAACAAGCGGCAGCTCCAGGGGAACATCTATCTCGCCAAGGTCACCCGGGTGGAGCCCTCGCTCCAGGCGGCCTTCGTGGATTACGGCGGCAACCGCCACGGCTTCCTCGCCTTCGCCGAGATCCATCCCGACTATTACCAGATCCCGGTCGCCGACCGGAAGGCCCTTCTGGAGGAGGAGCGGGCGCTGGCCCGCGCCGAGGAGGAAGAGGAGAACCGGCCGCGCCGCAACGGCAATGGCAATGGCAATGGCCACCGCCCGCAGGCACCCCGCCCCGCCATCGCGGAGGCGGCGGCCGGCGACGCGGTGATCGCGGCGGATACGCCGGCCGGCGAGGCCGCCGGGACGCCGCGCATCCCCGGCATGGATGTCATCGACCTCGGCGAGGAGACCGGCGCCGACGCGCTGGTGACCGGCCGGCACGACGATCGCGGCCTGGTGGCCTCGGAGCGCAATGGCGACGGCCATTACGAGGCGCTCGACCATGCCGCCGAGATGGATGACGAGATCGAATCGGTCGCCGAGGAGGATGTGGCCGACGAGATCCGCGCGCCGAGGAAGCCCCGCGCCCGCCGCTACAAGATCCAGGAAGTCATCAAGGTGCGCCAGATCATGCTGGTGCAGGTGGTGAAGGAGGAGCGCGGCAACAAGGGCGCGGCGCTGACCACCTATCTCAGCCTGGCCGGCCGCTATTGCGTGCTGATGCCCAACACCGCGCGCGGCGGCGGCATCAGCCGCAAGATCACCCAGGCCGCCGACCGCAAGAAGCTCAAGGAGATCGCCTCGGAGATGGAGGTGCCGGAAGGCGCCGGCCTCATCATCCGCACCGCCGGGGCCAAGCGCACCAAGCCGGAAATCCGGCGCGACTACGAATACCTGATGCGGCTCTGGGAGGAGATCCGCGAGCTCACGCTGAAATCCATCGCCCCCGCGCCGATCTACGAGGAGGGCAACCTCATCAAGCGCGCGATCCGCGACCTCTACAACCGCGAGATCGAGGAGATCCTGGTCGAGGGCGAGGCCGGCTATCGCACCGCCAAGGATTTCATGCGGATGATCATGCCGACCCATGCCCGGGTCGTGCAGCGCTACGCCGCCGAGATGCCGCTTTTCGCGCGCTATCAGGTGGAAAGCTACCTCGCCGGCATGTTCAACCCGGTGGTGCAGCTCAAGTCCGGCGGCTATATCGTGATCGGCGTCACCGAGGCGCTGGTCGCCATCGACGTGAACTCGGGCCGGGCCACCAAGGAGGGCTCGATCGAGGAGACCGCGCTCAAGACCAACCTGGAGGCCGCCGACGAGGTGGCGCGGCAGTTGCGGCTGCGCGATCTGGCGGGCCTCATCGTCATCGACTTCATCGACATGGAGGAGCGGCGCAACAACGCCGCCGTCGAGAAGCGGCTGAAGGACAAGCTGAAAACCGACCGCGCCCGCATCCAGGTCGGCCGCATCTCGGGCTTCGGCCTGATGGAGATGAGCCGGCAGCGGCTGCGGCCGGGCATGCTGGAAAGCACCACCCAGCCCTGCGCGCATTGCCACGGCACCGGCCTCATCCGCTCCGATGACAGCCTCGCGCTGACCATCCTGCGCGCGCTGGAGGAAGAGGGCACCCGCAAGCGCAGCAAGGAAGTGCTGCTGAAGGCGCCGGTCGCCGTCATCAACTACCTCATCAACCACAAGCGCGAGCATATCGCGCTGATCGAGGCGCGCTACGGCATGGCGGTGCGGCTGGAGGCCGATCCGCATCTGGTCAGCCCCGATTACAGCATCGAGAAGTTCAAGACCGCCATCCGCGCCGTGCCGGAGCCTTCGGCGGCGATCTCGGGCCATGCCGCGCTGATGGGCGCGCCGATGGACGAGGAGGACGATCCCGAACTGCCGCTCGACGAGGAGGACGACGAGGAGGAGGGCGATGCCGACACCCGGGGCGAGAGCTCGGGCGAGGGCGGCTCCGGCTCCAAGAAGAAGCGCCGGCGCCGGCCGCGCCGCCGCAGCGGATCGTCGAAGAAGGATGGCCAGCCCGGCGGTGCCGATACCGACGAGGGCGATGACGCCGACGAGGAGGACGAGGCGACGGGCGAGGATGCGGTGGCCGAGACGGTCGCCCCGGCCGAGGCCGCCCCCGCCGACATGTCGCCCGTCGCGGCCGAGGTGGTGAGCGTGGCTGTGGTCGCCGAGATGGCGGTGGAAGAGACCGCACCGGAGGCGAAGCCCGCCGCGAAGAAACCCGCCGCGAAATCCACCGCCAAGACCGGCGGGGAAAAGACCGGCACCACGACGAAGAAGGTGACGCGCAGCTCCAGCAGCAGCAGCGCCAAGGCCAAAGCCGCCAAGGCGGCGGCGGAGGCCGGCGAGGCGACGGCGGAGGGTGTCGGGGCGGAGAAGCCCGCCAAGCCGAAATCCACCTCCAGCCGCTCGCGCAGCACCGGCTCCAAGGCGAAGGCCGCCAAGGCCGAGGCCCCGGTGACGGAGATCGAGGTTCCGGCGGACGTGCAGCCGGTCGCCGAGGCCATCGTTCCGGCGATGGAAGCTGTGGCGGCGCCTGAACTGCCGCCGCTGCAAGCCGATCCGGGCGAGGCCGGCATCGCCGAAGGCCCGGTGGCCGACCCGCGCGAGGCCGACGCCCCGGCCTCGGATGCCGGTGAACCGCAGCAGCGCCGCAAGGGCTGGTGGTCGGTCGGACGCTGATCCTGCCGCAGAAACGGAAAAGCCGGGCCATGCGCCCGGCTTTCTCATGTCCGCCCTTCCGGGCCGCCGCACAAACCCTGTTGCGTGTTCAGGCCATGCGCCGGGCTGTTTCATGCCGGCGGTTCAGGCCCCGCGCCGGATGAAATACGCGGTGGCCGCGCCCGCCGGTTCGGCGCCGAGATAGTCGTGCCCCGCCCCGGCGCAGAAATGCGGCAGGTCCACCGCCGCCATGCCGTCGGTCGCCCTGAGCCGCAGCACCGCGCCCGGCGCCATCGCCAGCAGCCGCTTGCGCGCCTTCAGCACCGGCAGGGGGCAGAGCAGCCCCTCGCAATCCAGATCGACATCATGCTCCATGCCATCCCCTTAGGACGGATCGCGAGGCGCCACAATCGGAGCTTCGCCCGCCTCCGCGCCGGAATGGCGACAGGGGGCATGGCGGGGCGCCGTCTCGTCCAGTCCGTCATGGGGAAAAACGCCGTGGGGCGGGCGGCCTGTCCCGGCGACGCAGCCGCCGCCGAAGGCGCGGGCGCCCGGCCGGACCGAAGCGGCGTCGCTCGGCGAAGGCGATGGTTTTCGCCAGACAAGCGGCACGGAAAACCGGTCCGCTCCAGCGCCGGATCCCCCCGGGGCCGCGCACGACCCTGTGACGCCGCGCCGCGTGACGGCCCGCCCGTTTCGCGCTATCAGGGGGCGGCCGGAAGGAGACGCCATGTTCGGGATCAATCTGTTCGACGCGAGCCTCTTGCCCGCCATGCTGGTGGCGCTGAGCGCGGGGGTGCTGTCATTCCTCAGCCCCTGCGTGCTGCCCATCGTGCCGCCCTATCTGGCCTATATGGGCGGCATCTCGATGCCGGAGCTGCGCGAGGGCGGCAGCGCGGCGCGGCGGCGCATCCTGCTGCCGGCGCTGTTCTTCGTGCTGGGCCTGTCGACGGTGTTCCTGTTCCTCGGCTTCACCGCCTCGGCCTTCGGGGCGTTCTTCCTGAAGAACCAGGAGGTCTTCGCGCGGATCTCCGGCGTGATGGTGATCGTGCTCGGCCTGCATTTCCTCGGCGTGTTCCGCATCCCGATCCTCGACCGCGAGGCGCGGATGGACGCGGGCGACCGGGGCGGCTCGGCGCTGGGGGCCTATGTGCTGGGGCTGGCCTTCGCCTTCGGCTGGACGCCCTGCATCGGCCCGCAACTGGGGGCGATCCTGTCGCTCGCCGCCAGCGAGGCCAGCATGACGCGCGGCACGGCGCTGCTCGCGGTCTATGCGGTGGGGCTGGGCCTGCCCTTCCTGCTGGCCGCCCTCTTCATCGAGCGCGCCATCGGCGTGATGGCCCGGCTGCGCCCGCATATGCGGCTGATCGAGCGGATCATGGGGCTGCTCCTGCTGCTGGTCGGGCTGCTGCTGGTCACCGGCGCACTGTCGGACATCTCGTTCTGGCTGCTCGACACCTTCCCGGCGCTGGCGACGCTCGGCTAGGCCGCCCC